>VGIE01000273.1 GCA_016867955.1 Betaproteobacteria bacterium | reverse complement strand
AGGTCAAGCAGGAGAACAGACGCCTGTATGTGCGGCCGGCGGCCCGAGCAGAAGCCTAGACAAAGGAGGAGGACAACATGAGATCGTTACTTGCACTTTTAGGGGCGCTGCTCTCCGCGTCCGTCCTTGCGCAGACCTTCCCCGCCAAGCCGGTGCGCCTGATCGTGGCGTTCGGCACCGGTGGCGTGTCCGACATCATGGGCCGCGTGCTGGCGCAGAAGATGGGCGAGACGCTCGGCCAGCCGATGGTGGTGGAGAACCGCGCCGGCGCTGGCGGCATGATCGGCACCGACTTCGTCGCCAAGGCCGCACCCGACGGCTACGTCATCGTGCTGTCCAGCCCGACACAGATGGCGATTGTGCCCAACCTGAACAAGAGCACGCCCTACGACCCGGTCAAGGACTTCACGCCGATCGGCGGCGTGGCAATGACGCCGAACATCCTGTCGGCCAACGTCTCGGCGCCGTTCCGCAACCTGAAGGAGCTGGTGGAATACGCCAGGGCGAACCCAGGCAAGCTCACCTTCGGCTCGTCGGGCCCCGGCAGCGTCGGCCATCTCTCCGGCGAGGTGCTGCGCACCTCCAGCGGCGCTCAACTCACGCACGTGCCCTACAAGAGCGCCGGCGCCGCGTATCCCGACATGATCTCGGGCAACATCAGCATGGTTTTCGACACGTTGCCCTCGGCGATCCAGCACATCAAAAGCGGCAAGGCGCACCCGATCGCGCTGATGGCGTCCAAGCGCGCGCCGCTGCTGCCGGAGGTCCCCACCTTCGCCGAGGCCGGCTTCCCGGAAGCGACGCTGCACTTCTGGATCGGGCTGCACGGGCCGGCGCACATCCCACAGCCGGTGGTGCAGGCGCTGAACGACGGCCTGAAGAAAGCCCTCGCCGCGCCGGACCTGCGCGATCGCTTCACCCAGCTCGGCGCCGATCCCCTGGCGACGACGCCTCAGGAGCTCGGCGACATGACGCGTACCACTCTCGAGCAGATCACCAAGACCATCAAGGCGGCCGGCATCAAAGGCGACTAATCAGGGGCAGACCCATGCGATCCGCTCAACGCATCGTGCTCATCGGCTACGGCGCAGTGGCGCAGGCTGTGCTGCGCAACTTGGCGCAGCACAAGAGGTCGGTCGAAGTGCTCGGCGTGCTGCGGCGGCAAAAACACCCCGACCCGGCCCTGCGTTTTTTTGATTCGCTGGAAGAGCTTCTCTCGCTCAAGCCCGATCTCGTCGTCGAGTGCGCGGGGCAGGCCGCGGTGGTGCAATACGCCGAGCGTATCGCCGCGGCCGGCGTCGACCTGATGACGATTTCCATGGGCGCCTTCGCCGACACGGCACTGCTCGAGAACACTCGCGCCGCTGCGCTGAAGACCGGCGCGCAGATAATCATCCCGGCCGGCGCGGTCGGGGCGCTGGATGTGCTGGCGGCGGTGCGGCACGAAGGCATCGAGCGCGTGACCTTCCGCTCCACCAAGCTGCCGAAAGCCTGGGCGGGAACCGCTGCGGAGAAGGCCGTCGATCTCTCCAAGGTGACGGTGCCGGTGGTCTTCTTTACTGGCAATGCAAAAGAGGCCGCACTCGCTTATCCGATGAACGCAAACGTGGCCGCCGCGGTCGCGCTGGCCGGCGCGGGCTTCGAGCGCACGACCATCGAGCTGGTGGCTGATCCTGCGGTGGCCGGCAACCTCAACGAAGTCGTTGCCGAAGGGCCGTTCGGCCGCTTCAACATCAGCATGCTCGGCAAGACGCGGCCCGAGGCGCCGCGCACCTCGATCTCCGCGCCGCTGAGCATCGTGCGGGGCGTCATGAACCGCGCTGCGGGGGTCGTCGTATAGGTGGGCACGACCCTCATCAAGGATGCAGCGCTCCTCACCCTGGATGAGAAGGACCGCTTCATCGAGCGCGGCTCCATCCTGATCGACGGAAATTCGATCCTCGCCGTAGGCGAAGTAAAGCAAAAGGCGGACAAAACGATCGATGGCCGGCGCTTCCTCGCCATGCCGGGCTTGATCAACGCGCACACGCACACCCCGGGGGCGTTCTCGGCCGGCACGCAGGACGCCGTCAGCCACCCGGCGTTCATGTGGCTCAACCAGGCCGATACCAGCGGGCGCACGCAGCGCGAGGTATACGTCAGCGCCATGCTGAACGCTACGCAGATGCTCCTCGCCGGAGTCACCACCTCGATTGACCATTTCCCGGCGCAGAACTTCGGCCCCGAGGATGTCTCGGCGGCGGTGGAGGCCTACCGCGACTCGCGCATGCGCACGGTGCTCGGCCTGCGCATATTCGACGACGACTTCGGCGACATCTTCCCGCGCGACAAGCCGCTGCCGTCAGACCTGCAGCGTGACCTCGAGCGCATCAGGCCGCTGCCGCCCAGGCCGCTCGCCGAGACGCGCGAGATCCTCGAGGACTCGATCCGCCGCTATCACCGCCCGCATGGGCGCCTGTCGGTGTTTCCGGCGCCGACCAACCCGGTGCGCTGCACCGACGCGCTTCTCACCATGTGCCGGGAGATCGCGGAGCGCTACGACGTCGGCATCCACACGCACCTGCTCGAGTCTGAGGTGCAGACCACGCTGGCGCAAAGCCGCTACGGCTGCACGATGGTCCAGCATCTGGAGCGGCTTGGACTCCTCAGCTCGAGGCTTTCCTGCGCGCACACCATCTGGATCGAGCAGGACGACATCGATCGCCTCGCGGAGAACGGCGTAGTGGTGGTGCACAACCCGGAAAGCAACCTCAAGATCGGCACTGGCGTGGCCCCCGTCGCGCGCATGCTGGCGAGCGGAGTGTCCGTCGCCATCGGCACCGACGGCAGCGTCACCAACGACAACCTCGTGCTGCACGAGGCCATCCGCCTCGCCGCCATGCTCGGCCGCACCGGCGAGCGCGAGCGCGCGAAATGGATCACCGCCCGCCAGGCCCTCGGCATGGCCACCGAAGGCGGCGCCAAGGCAGTGCAGATGGCCTCTACGCTTGGCCGCCTGCAGCCCGGCTTCCGCGCCGACATCGCCCTCTACGACCTCGACACGCCGACGTGGACGCCGTTCAACGATCCGGTGCAGCAAATGGTCTTCGCCGAGACCGGCTCGAGCGTGCACACCGTGCTCGTCGACGGCGAGGTAGTGGTGGAGGGCGGCCGCGTCACCGCCTTCGACTCCAAGGCGATCATTGCCGAGGCCAAGCCCATGCTGCGCGCCATCCGCGAGCGCAACAGGGACCTTTACAGCTTCGCCCGGCGCATGACCGAGATCTTTCCCTAGTCGCGCAGGAGCGTCACGCTCCGGCTTGCGATCTGAAGGTCCACGGGGCGCCGACCAGAAGCTTGCCCGCGCTCTCCACGTCGGCGAGGTCCGTGACCAGCGCAAGGCCTCCCGCGGTACGCCTAGTGACGCGCACGGCTGCGCCCATGAAGGTGCGGTCGGTGACTACGGTGCGCACCACCGCCGCGTCGGCGGCGCCGTTGGCCATGCCAACCCGCTTGTAGCGCACGGAAAGGGTGGCTTGCGAGCCGACCGGCGCATCGGCGGCGGATCGGCAGCGCAGGCGAACGCCGACTACATGCTCGGGCCGCTGCTTGGCAAGCAAGACGGCCAGGAGCTGGCGATGGGGCTCGACATGGCGAAGATCCCGAACGCGGCGAAGCTGCTGCCCCTCTTCCAGAGGGAATCGATCCAGCGCGCGGGCAAGACCTACGCCATGCCGATCTTGTGGGGCTACGATTCGGTGATGTACAACCGCAAGAAGATCCCGGAGGACGCCTCGCTCATGCAGTCGCGGAAGGTGCTGTTCGAAGACAAGTACGCCGGCCGCGTGGCCCTGCGCGACGACGTCCACCAGTCGATCGCCGCCGCCTCGATGGCGATGGGCCACAAGAAGCCCTTCGACATGGACGCGAAGGAACTAGGCGATGAGGCCAAGTACCTGATCGCCAAGAAGAAGAACTTCCGCACGCTGTGGACGCAGTTCGGAGAGGCGGCGGACATGCTGGGCTGAGGAAGGCTTGAAGGTCCCGG
>VGIE01000272.1 GCA_016867955.1 Betaproteobacteria bacterium | reverse complement strand
CCGGGGCCGGGACGCCTCTGCAGGCACCTACATCAGGTGTTCCTTGAAGAAGGCGAGGGTGCGCTCCTCGACAGGCTTCGCCGCCGCCTGGTCGTAGCGCGGCGTGGTGTCGTTGTGGAAGCCGTGCTGCGTGTTGGGATAGATGTGCAGCTCGTATTTCTTGCTGCCCGCCTTGAGCGCCGACTCGAAGGCGGCGATGCCGGAATTGATGCGCTCGTCGTTGCTGGCGTAGTGGGCGAGGATGGGCGCGTTGATCCTCGCCACGTCGGCGGCCGCCGGCTGCACGCCGTAGAACGGCACCGCGGCGGCCAGGTCCGGCAGGCGCACGGCCAGCAGGTTGGCGATGCCACCGCCGAAGCAGAAGCCGATCGCGGCGATGCGGCCGTTGCATTCGGGATGGCTCTTGAGGGACAGGGCGGCGGCGACCAGATCTTCTGTGCGCCGGGCCGCATCGAGCCCTGCGAACATTCGCGCCGCCTGTTCCTCGTTGCCCGGATAGCCGCCGACCGCAGCCAGCGCGTCCGGCGCGAACGCGGTGTAGCCGGCCACCGCCAGCCGGCGCGCGACGTCCTCGATATAGGGGTTGAGCCCGCGGTTCTCGTGGATGACCACGACGCCCGCCCGCCGGCCGCCGCCGGCCGGGCGCGTGAGGTAGCCGCGCGTGGTCGCATTGCCCTGCGGGGAGGGGTAGCTCAGGTATTCCGAGCGGATGCGCGCGTCATCCCTGGGCACCTGCTGCGCCCAGGCGAAGTTGGGACGCAGGCTCTCCAGCATCGCCGCCGCGGTGAGCCCGCCGACGGCGAATTTCGCCGCGCCATCGAGGAACTCGCGCCGGCCGATGTCGCCATGCACATAACCGTCAAAGAGTTTCAGCACACCGGCCGGAAAGTCGCTGGCCTTCCTGCGCTCGGGAATGTTGTCTGACATGGCTTGTTTCCTCTCGGGGCTGGTTCCGCGTCCCCGTGATGTGCACGCGCGGCCTGCGCGTACCGGTAGGCCATCTCGCGGGAAGCGATAATTTAGATGATGCATCAATGCCTTGCGAGCCCAATTTTTGTGCGTCATGGCCGCGCGCATGCGGAATATTTCGCTGCGTCCGGTGTTCACCCCCGATAGGCGGCGCGGAAGCTGCTCCCAATGCCGGCGGTCAGGGCCGGGCGACCGATGACCTGAGACTCGCGGCATGCACAAGAAGTGATTCTTCACCCAAATAATGATCGGAGGAGTTCATGATTCGAAAGGGAATGTCGTCCAGACTTGCTCTGGTCATCGCGCTGGTGACCATTTCGCCCGGCGCGACGGGGGCGTACGACTCGTCGTCGGTCCTGAAGCGCGCCACGGCTGCCCTCGGCGGCGAGAACCTGAAGAGCCTGTCCTACAGCGGCGACGGTTGGGGTTTCACCTTTGGTCAGGCCTACGTACCGGGCGCCGCGTGGCCCCGGATCCAGATCCACAGCATGAGCCGGACCATTGACTATGAAGGCGCGGCCATGCGCGAGCAGATCACCCTCAGTCGCGCCGAGCCGCGGGGCGGAGGGGGCTATCCGCTGTTCGGGCAGCAGACCAACGATCAGTACATCAGCGGCGGTTTTGCCTGGAATATGGCCGGCGGAAACGCCGCGGCAGGCCCGCGGTTCGTGTCCGAGCGCCGCACCAGTTGTGGGTTACCCCTCACGGGGTGCTGAAGGCGGCGGCGCGCAACAACGCCCGGCTTGACTTCAAGGACATCGGCGGTCGCTCGCTGGCCGTGCTGTCTTTCACGGAAGCCGGCCGCTACAGGGCGACGGCCTACCTGAACGCCGACTTCGAGGTGGTGCGCGTCGAGTCGCGCTATCCGGATGCAGTGCTGGGCGAAGTGGATGCCGTGACCACGTATTCGGGCTACCGGTCGTTCAACGGCGTGATGTTCCCCAGCCTCGTCCAGCAGAAGGTCGATGGCAGGCTGGTGCTTGACCTGATCATCACCAAGGTCGAACCCAATGTTCCGGCGAGCATGCCGGTGCCCGACAACGTGCGCAATCATGCCGAGCGCGTGACCACCGACAAGGTGGCCGACGGCGTCTGGTTCATCGCCGGCGGTTCGCACAACAGCGTGGCCATCGAAATGCGCGATCACATGGTCCTGATCGAGGCGCCCCTGGGGGACTATCGCACCCTGCCGGTGATCGACGCCGTGAACAAGCTGGCGCCGGGCAAGTCCATCCGCTACGTGGTCAATTCGCACCATCATTTCGACCACACCGGCGGCATCCGCGCTGCAGCGAGCACGGGCGCGACCATCGTGACGCAGGCAAGGAGCAAGGCCTACTTCGAGAAGCTCCTTTCGGCGAAGAACGCGATCAATCCCGACGCGCTCAGCAAGGCGGGCAGGAAGCCCAACGTCATGGCGATCGGCGACAAGGGCCAGCTGACCGATGGCAAGCGCGTCATCGAGCTGCACCGCATCAAGGACAGCATACACACCGACACCTTCCTGATGGCCTACCTGCCGGCCGAGAAGCTGCTCATCGAGGCCGATGCGTTCACGCCCGGGCCACCCGGCGCCAAGCCGCCGGCAGTCCCCAACGCCAACAACGTCAACCTGGTCGAGAATATCGAGCGGTTGAAGCTGTCGATCGACCGCATCCTGCCGCTGCATGGCCGCGTGGTGCCGCTGTCGGAACTCTACGCCTCCGTCGGCAAGACTGCGCCGCGCTAGCTCTCGCACAGGAGGGTCCTCCTCGCCCCGTCATGGCGGTCCCGGTCAATGGGACTGTCTGTGACGGGTTTTTTTTGCGGGCCATCCGCGTGCGGGGCACGGAGTATCCGAACAGGCGCGGGGGGCGCATTCCCTCCCGTTCCCCTTGTTCAGGGCGCCTCGCGGCAATCCTGCGAGGCGCGCCCGGATTGCGGGGTCAGTACGACTTCGGCAGGCCCAGCACCTTCTCGGCAATGAAGCTGAAGATCAGCTGCGGGCTGACTGGTGCGATGCGCGGCAGCATGGCCTCGCGGAAGTAGCGCTCGACGTGGAATTCCTTGGCGTAGCCCATCCCGCCATGCGTCAGCACCGCCGTCTCGCAGGCGCGGAAGCCGGCTTCGGCGCCGAGGTACTTGGCGGCGTTGGCGTCGGAGCCGCAGGGCAGGCCCCGGTCGTACAGCCAGGCTGCACGCAGCATCACTAGGTTGGCCGCCTCGAGCTCCATCCAGCGCTCGGCCAGCGGATGCTGGATGCCCTGATTCTTGCCGATCGGGCGGTCGAAGACGATGCGCTCGTTGGCATACTTCGTCGCACGCTTCAGCGCCACCCGTCCCAGGCCGATGGCCTCGGCGCCGAGCAGGACGCGCTCCGGGTTCATGCCATGCAGGATGTAATCGAAGCCCTTGCCCTCCTCGCCGATGCGATCCGCGACCGGCACGCGCAACCCCTCGATGAAGAGCTGGTTTGAATCGACCGCCTTGCGGCCCAGCTTCTCGATCTCGCGCACCTCGATCCGGCTGCGGTCGAGGTCGGTATAAAAAAGCGTAAGGCCGTCGCGCGGCTCCTTCACCTCGTCGATCGCCGTGGTGCGGGCGAGCAGCAGGATCTTGTCGGCGACCTGCGCGGTGGATATCCAGATCTTCTGACCGCTGACGACGTAATGGCCGCCCTCGCGCGTGGCCATGGTCTTCAGCTTCAGGGTGTTGAGCCCGGCGTCGGGCTCGGTGACGCCGAAGCAGGCCTTCTCGCGGCCGGCGATCAGCGGCGGCAGCCAGCGCTGCTGCTGTTCCGGGGTGCCGAACACCACCGCCGGATGCAGGCCGAAGATGTTGATGTGGACGGCCGAGGCAGCCGAGAGGCCGCCACCCGATTCGGCGATCGCCTGCATCATGATGGCAGCCTCGGTGATGCCCAGGCCTGCGCCGCCGACTTCGGTCGGCATGGCAATCCCCAGCCAGCCCGCGGAAGCCAGCGCGGCATGGAAGTCGTGCGGGAAACCGCCTTCGCGGTCCTTCTGCAGCCAGTAGTCGTCGCCGAAGCCGGCGCAGACCCTCTCGATGGCGGCGCGGATGGCCTG
>VGIE01000271.1 GCA_016867955.1 Betaproteobacteria bacterium | reverse complement strand
AAGGCGCATCGGGACCGGCGTCCGCGGAGCAATGGAATGCCATCGTTGCAGCAGCCGAGAAGGAGGGCAAGGTGACGCTATACAACGCGGCGACGCCATCCATCCAGATGCGCATCAAGGCGGCTTTCGAGAAGGCTCATCCACGCATTACGCTTGAATGGGTACGTTATGGTAGCGGCGCGCTCATGGCCAAGATCGATCAGGAGCGCAGCATGGGGGCCGAGGGCGCGGATGTGGCCGTTTCCACGGAAACGGCCTGGTTCGACCGTCACGGCAAGCAGGGTCTGGTCAAGGCGCCCGTGGGGCCGGCAAGAGCGGGCTGGCCAGCGAATTTTCTGCTGAATGGCATGACCCCCATCCTGACCATGGAACCGATTGTCATGATGGTCAATACCAATCTGGTGAAGACACCGGTGACGGGCCAGAAGGATCTGATCCGTCCGGAGTTCAAGGGCAGGATTGGTGTTGAGGATCTGGCGTCCACCTTCGTGTTCGCCTGGTATGACCTGGTGGAAAAGAGCGAGGAGCCCGGCTACCTGGCCAAGCTGGCCGCGCAGCAGCCGCGCATTTACGCGAGCACCGTCGCCGGGGCGCAGTCGGTCTCCGCCGGAGAGATCGCCATCGCCAACTTCGTTAACATGGGTGCTGCGTTGGACGCGGTCAGCAAGGGGGCACCGGTGCGCGTGGTCATGCCGAATCCGGCGTTTGCCAACCAGTACAACGCTGCAATCCTGGGCTGGGCCAGGCGCTCGAACGCCGCGCAGGTGCTGGTGAACTTCCTGATGTCGCCGGCAGGACAGGAAAGCTGGAGCGGTGACGGCGCCTCGGGCAGCCCGCTGCCAAACATTCCCAATGCGCTGGATGCAAGGGTGATGCGGTCCGTCGATCTGACTCCCTACACGCCGGAGTTCACCAAATCCTATCGGGTGCGATTCGAGTCGATGTTCAAGCGGTAGTTTCTCGATTGACTTGGACCGCGATCGACCGAATATCGATCCCCTCCGGTAACGTTGCCCTGCATCGGAGGGACTGCTGTTCAACGCGTGGCCAGCGTGCGCGGCCGCGGGCGAAGGCGGATTCGGCGTGTCACCGGCTGTCAAGGCTTGAAATCGAGTGCCCGTTCTAGGCGGTCAACCCACTCGGTTTCAGCAAGATATGCGCGGGCCGCCCAGTCCCTGGTCTGCGGGGTCGGGTTTCGGCAGCGCGCCGGTGCGTTGGCGCAAAGTGGTCTCAGGTCTTGTACAGCCCCATGATCGCCGCCTTGGCGAGCGTATTGAAGTTCAGGTAGAACCCGACCACTGCCGCGGACGTGTCCGAGGTGACCGGCAGCGCGTCCATGGATACGGCGTGCACGGTGAAGAGGTAGCGGTGCGGATGGTCGCCTTGAGGCGGGCACGGCCCGCCATACCCGGGCTTGCCGAAATCGGTGCGCACCTGCAGCGCCCCTGCAGGCAGCTTGCCTGCAGCCGGGTTGCCTGCGCCGAGCGGCAGTTCGATGACGTTGGGCGGGATGTTCACCACGACCCAGTGCCAGAAACCGCTGCCCGTCGGCGCATCGGGGTCAAAGCAGGTTACCGCGAAACTCTTGGTGCCCGGCGGAATATCCGACCATTTGAGGTGCGGCGAATGGTTACCGCCGGCGCAGGGGAACCCGTAGTCCGCGGACAGGATGTGCTGCTGGCCGAGATAGTCTCCGTCCTTGAAACTGCTGCTTACCACGTTCATTTGGCCTCCAGGGCAGTCAATTCATCCGGAAAGTTGCCGGCGAGGATCGCCGGCTCGGGCCGCGCCCCGAAAATAAGCCGTGCGGAATCCGCTTGTCAACCATGCGCGGGGATACCGGAGAGGCTCCTGCCTCCATGGTACCCTCGCAGAACGCGCGTTCAGTCATCCCGACCGTTGCCGATGAGGACCTGCCGGCGATGGCATGCCGGGGATGCCGATGCGATCAGTCCACGCGATCACGATGCGTGGGACTGCGTCCTCAAGACCGAATCGCCCGACTGCCGACCATACAGCCGGATCAAGTCCGTTGTGCCGGAATTGGGGCGTTGCACAACACGTGCTCATGGCATGCAGGCGCGTGGCGATTCGTGCCCCCGCGTAACGTACGTGTTATTCTCTGGCGCTGAATTTTGCGCTCGACAGCAGCGGAATTCCTTGAGTGCGCAAGGCTCGGGGCGCAGGAAATCGCGGTACATAGGAGGGTGGTACTGATGAGCACACAGGCGGGAGTGGCAGGCGACAAACCGAACATCGTGGAAGTGCGGAGGTTGATCAAGCACTTCTACCGCGAGGACAAGACGGTTGTTCCCGCCATCGACAACGTCGACCTCGAAGTTCATCCGGGCGAATTCGTGGTGCTGCTGGGGCCAAGTGGATGCGGCAAGACCACCCTGCTGCGATGCATTGCCGGACTGGAGAAACCGGATACCGGCTCCATTCAGATCCAGGGAAAGAAAGTATTCGACTCGAGCCTGGGGCTCGTCGTCCCGCCCGAGCGCCGCAACATCAGCATGATCTTCCAGTCGTATGCGCTGTGGCCGCACATGTCGGCATTCGACAACATCGCCTACCCGCTGCGGTCGCGCAATGTGACGAGGGCTAGCATCGCCGAGCGGGTCCATGGTGCGCTCAAGCTGGTGGGCATACCAGAACTGGCCGGGCAGTTCCCGGCGCAGATGAGCGGCGGGCAGCAGCAGCGCATCGCCCTGGCACGCGCTATCGTATCGAACGACGACCTGGTGCTCTTCGATGAGCCGCTGTCCAACGTTGACGCCAAGGTTCGCGAGCAGCTCAGAATCGAATTGCTGGAGATGCAGCGCAAGCTGGGTTTCTCCGCACTGTACGTGACGCATGACCAGACCGAGGCGATGGCCCTTGCGCACCGGGTCGCTATCATCCGCCTGGGCAAGGTCGTCCAGATCGGAAGCCCGCGCGACGTCTACGAGCGCCCCAACTCGCGCTATGTGGCGAGATTCGTGGGAACCACGAACGAACTGAAGGGCACCGTCGTTTCTGCTCCGGGGAGCGACGGCACCGTGCGCGTGGCCACCGAACTGGGTGAAGTGGTGGCGATTGCGGCGAATCCCGCATTCAAGACAGGAGAAACGGTTGCGGTGGTGATTCGTCCGGAGCGCTGCACGCTGTCCTCCACTGAGCCTACCGCACCAATCAGGTGGCAGGGCACCATTGATGCGGCCCTGTTCCTGGGATCGCATACCGAGCACGTGGTTCGCATTGGCGAGCGGGCCTTCCTGGAATGGGGCGTGGGCAGCGAGCTGCGGGAAGTGGGTGCGCGTGTGTGGCTGACCGTGGCGCCCGAGCATGTGCGCGCCGTGACCATCCTCGATCCGACCGAGAAGTAGCCGGGGGCATTGCGCGGGCTGAGGGATTGGCCCGGGCGACGCGCCATGACGGCGGGCACTGACCGGCGGAATCGACAAAACGACAGGAATGCGACAGGACACCAATGAGCCAAACCACATCATTGAACGAGTCCGGTGCCGGCGGCGCCCAGAGCTTTTCACGCCTGCGCCAGTTCAGGGAGAATCTCACGCCGTTCACAGTGCTGAGCGGCCTTGTCATCGTGGTGCTTGCTTTTCTCGCCATCTACCCGCTCTCGCGCGTGGCGATCCGGATGGTCTACCACAGCGGCCGGTTCGATTTCCGGCCGCTGGCCTCCATGATCGATCAGCCAGGGTTGGCGGTGCTGCTGATGAACACGGCACTTGTCGTGCTGATTAGCGCAGTCGTTTCGGTGCTGATTGGCGCGATCATGGCCTGGATCAACGAGCGCACGGACGCGCGCATGGGCGTCTTGACGGATGCGCTGCCGCTGGTTCCGTTCCTGTTGCCGCCGATCGCAGGCGCCATTGGCTGGGCGCTGCTGCTGTCCGACCGCGCCGGCCTGTTGAATGCCGTGTTCCGCTGGATGCTCAACGGGGTGTTCGGCATGAACATGACTGAAGGCCCGCTCAACATCTATACCTGGCCCGGCCTGGTCTTTGTCTACGTGATCTATTCGGTGCCCTACGTCTACAT
>VGIE01000270.1 GCA_016867955.1 Betaproteobacteria bacterium | reverse complement strand
CCTGAGGCGCACGACGCCATGCCTGCAGGCCGCGCGCAGCCGATGCCGCCAGCCGCAGACGCGGCCACGCGCGGCAGGGACGGCCCTCGCGCCGGCCCGGGCGGAGGCCCGAAGGGGGGGGCGGGGCGCAGGGCCGCAGCACTGGTTCTGGCGCTGTTCGGCCTCGTTGCGCTGCTGGCGAGCCCCATGCTGCCGGCGCGTGGTCCGGGGCCGCTTGCCTTCATCACCGAGGCGCAGCTCCCGCCCGAGGCGCAGGAGACGCTGGCCACCATCCGCCGCGGCGGCCCCTACCGCTTCCGCCAGGACGACAGCACCTTCGGCAACCGCGAGCGCCTGCTGCCCGAGCAGCCGCGCGGCTACTACCGCGAGTACACGGTGGTCACGCCGGGCGTCGGTACCCGCGGCGAGCGGCGCATCGTCGCCGGGGGCATGCCGCCTGCGGTGTTCTATTACACCGACGACCATTACCGCAGCTTTCGGCAGATCAGGTACTGAACGATGAGCACATCTGGACCGCAGTGGCTGCTCGACGCCGCACGGGCGGGCGTCTTCCATCTCACCGCCGATCCGCACCAGTTCGCCGCGGAGGCCGCGGCGCTCGGATTGCGCGTCTACCGCGTCGAGATCGGCCATGCCCACGGCAAGCACGATTTTCTCGCGCGCGTGAGTCGCGCTATGCACTTCCCCGACTGGTTCGGTGGCAACTGGGACGCCTTCGCCGATTGCCTGAAAGACCTGTCATGGACCGGAGCGGACGGCCCGGCGCGCGGCTGGGTGGTCATCCTCGAGAAGAGCAAGCATTACTGCGACGGCCACCGCCGCGATTTCGAGGAGGCCGTGGGGGCGCTGGCCGACGCCGCGGCGTTCTGGCGTGGCGAGGGCCGCCCGCTGTGGACGCTGATCAGCGGGCCGGATGGCTGGAAGTCCGGCTGGCCGCCCATGCCGGCAGCCTGATGCAGAACTACTGCGCGCCCCGTCTGCGTCGTCGCGTGCTCGCTCGGACCTCGCCTATCTTCTCGATATGTCTCGGCCCTCGCTGCGCGGCTCCCAGCTGACGGGCCTGCTCGCTACTTTCTGCATCAGGCTGCCAGAACTCTGATCACTCATAGTCGCCATGGACACGTCAGGAAAAACCTACAAGATCCCGCGCTCGGTGCTGGTGGTGATCCACACCCCGGCGCTCGAAGTGCTGATGATGGAGCGCGCGAAGTGGCCCGGCTTCTGGCAGTCGGTCACGGGCAGCATCGACCGTGAGGACGAGCCGCTCGTCGAGGCGGCCATCCGCGAGGTTCGCGAGGAGACCGGCATCGACGCCACGCGCCATGCGCTCAGCGACTGGGGCATCGAGCACGATTTCGAGATCTTTGTGCAGCACCGCGACCGCTACGCGCCCGGTGTCACGCACAACCGGGAGCACGTGTTCAGCCTGTGTGTGCCTGCGGGAACCGCGGTCACGCTGGCACCCGGGGAACATTCGCACTATCGCTGGCTGCCTCAGGCTGAAGCCGCTGCCATCACCATTTCGAGCACCAACCGCGATGCCATCATCGCGCTCGGGGAGAGAAAGCTGCCGCCGACCCATCCCGGGCCTCCGGCCGTCATTCCCCGACCACCGCCTTGATGCCGGTCCAGATCGACAGCGCTGCGGCACCCGCGGGCGTGAACTTCGCCATCATCTTGTTCATGCGCGCCACCATCTTCTGCAGGCCGAGCTCGCCGTCGTCGTCGAAGGTGAACAGGCGCGCGAGGAACATGGCGATCGGCCCGGTTTCCTGGGCCCTGCGCTTGACGTGCATCAGCTTGGCCAGCAACAGGCCGGTGATGAAGCTGAAGGCGATGCTGGCCGAGTATTCGATGAACTCGCGCCAGTCGCGCAGGTTCTGCGGCAGCACCGGGGCGTCGTCGATGTAGCCGGTCACCGCGCTCATCCCGAGCACCGCGAGGCAGCCGGTGACGGCCGCCAGCAGCGCCGTGGCCCAGGCCCGCTGCGGGTGGCGCACGTGCAGCGCCAGCCCGAAGGGCAGCGGGATCAGCAGTGAGGCGATGCGCAGGAACAGCGGTTTCAGGTCGTAGACCATGATGATGAGCCCGTGCGCGATGAGCAGCAGCGCGATGCCGAAAGTGCTCGCGGCGCTCATGTAGAAATCCTTGCGCGGCTTGCGGAACTCCTCCGACACGGCCCGGTTGTTGCGCAGGTCCGCCAGTTCGGTTTCCAGCTCGGCGACGCGCGCTTCCAGCGCCGGCGCGCTGGCGGAGGCGGCTTCGGCGAGCCTTTTCTCGGGCCCGCCGATCTTCTCCAGCAGCGGCTTCAGGAGATAGAGGTCGCGCGTGCAGACCGGGCAGACGACGGCCGAGTCGCTGATGTCAGACGTGCAGTACGGGCATTGCATGCGCCCTCCCTGGCGATGCTGTGTATTGGCCGGAGCCGGCCGTGCGGGCCGCCCCCCGGCGATCGGCGCCGAGCGTACCTGACAATGCGAGGCCCCCGACTCTCGCGTCTCCCGAGAAGGGGCGCCCGGCTGCGATTCAGCCTGGCGCCACGAGCTAGTTGGCGACGTTGATGCTGACCGTCGAGTTGGTCTGGCGGCCTTCGCTGTCCTTCACCGAGACGCGGATCCGCTGGTCGCCGGGCGGCAGGCTGGCCTTGCTGACGTCAATGCCTTCCGGCTTGATGGAGTCCTTGACGCGGCTGGTGAGGTCCACCGGGGGTGTCTTCATGTAGGTGAGGGTTACGCTATTGGCGTCGATCTTGGCGCCGCCGCGCGGCTCGAAGGCGATCTTCAGGTCGACCGGGCCTTTCAGTCCCTTGGCGGCAGGATCGGGCGACATCTGCTTGACGCCGGGCCCGCGGGTGACGCCACGGGTGGTGACCTGCGCCGCGTTGGGCAGCCTGGCCTCCTCCGGCGTGATGAGTTGCACCTGGGCCAGGGCCGCCTGCGAGGAGGCAACCGTCATTGCTGCAACAAGCGCCTGAAGCTTCATTTGTGAGTCCCTCCGGTGGTTTGTGGCATTGGGCACCGCCCGTCCTGTCGGCGATTTGCTGTTAACGCGCCAGTCCGAAATAGGTTGAGCTGGCGGGTTGAGCCCGCAACGCGCGGGTATTCTGCCTCAGAGCGCCCTGCAGGACGAGCGGCGCCGCAGGCCGGGTCAGTCCCCCACCAGAACGAACGGCGCCCAGAACAGGGGATGCGCGTAGGAGTAGGCGGGCTTGCCGGTGTCGGGCGCGATGAATCCGGGGCCGTCGATCATTGCCAGAATGGCCTGGCGCAGGCTTTCGGCCTTGGCCTGCGCGGGCGTTGCCGCATAGCGCCGGAACAGGTCGGACATCAGCACGCGCGAGGCCACGCTGTCCACCGGCCAGTTGGATACCAGCAGGGCGCGCGCGCCGGCATAGAAGAACGCGCTGCCCAGGCCCGACAGCGCTTCGGCGCCTTCGCCGGCGCCGGATGCGGTGTTGCACGCCGAAAGCACCACCCAGTCGGCGTTCAGTTTCAGGCCGAGGATCTCGTCCATGGCGAGCAGGCCGTCGCCGTCGACTCCGGCCACCTCGGGCGCGGTGAGCGCGAGGGCAGGCTGAAGGAGGCCTTCGAGTTCGCCGGGGACCAGGCCGTGCGTGGCAAAGTGGATGATGCGCCGGTCGTCGAGCTTCATGCCCTTGAGGGTCTTCTCGTTGGCGTCCCTGTGCAGGATCACGTCTCGCGCCGCATCGGCGCCCAGCGACTTGGCGATGCCCAGCAGCTCCTCGGCGGTATCGGGCAGGCGCGGCAGAAGCGCGAGCTCCGCGGCTTCCACACCCATGGTCTTGGGGGCGCTGCGCAGGCGGATGGGCACGCCACGCGTGGTGGACGATGCCGCCACGGCGACCGCCTTGCCTGCCTGCGCGGCCGGTTCGGCAGAGAAGAACGGATCGCCGATGCCGAGGTACAGTCGACGCTCCCCCGCGGTTGGCGGCAGGCGGCGCAGGCCCGTCAGTGCGCGCACCGAGGGCAACTGCGTCAATGCCAGCTGGTGCGAGAACCACGGCACGGACCTGTATTCCTCGAACGGCAGCGCGCCCTTGTTCAGGCTGACGGGCGCCGTGGGCAGCA
>VGIE01000269.1 GCA_016867955.1 Betaproteobacteria bacterium | reverse complement strand
CGCGTCTGGCGGTCGCTTGGGTCGATTCCCAGCAGGGTGGCGATGGCGGGCATGGGGTCGTTATCTTACCCCCGGCCCTGCGGGTCGCCGAACCACCCGTGCAGGCCGCCAGCCCTGGGGCAATTCCCTTTACGCCCCGGCCGCGGATTGCCCCGACCGGCGATTCCGCTGGCCGCCGTCAGTCCGGGCGCGCCAGGCAGGCCGCGTCGAAGATCCGCTCCAGCCCGGGATGCGCACCGCGCACGCCATCGACCACCTGTTTCGCCCAGTCGAAATACTGCTGCTGTCGCGCCCGGTCCCAGTTGGACGCCGGATGCGCCGCAATGTCGCGCAGGTTGCAGATCTTGTCCGCCAGTTTCACCAGCTTGGCCGCGCGCGACAATCCCGGCGCATGCAACACCTGCAGGTGCTTGCGCTCGATCCTGGGCAGGCGCGGGTCGTCGGTCACTTCGAGCACGATATCGCGTATGGCGTGGCCGAACTCGCGCGCCAGCTCCTCCGGCGTTGTCTCGGTGTCCTCCAGCGTGTCGTGCAGGATCGCGGCGCAGAGCACCTCGGCCTCCAAGACTCCGCCCTCGTTGCGCAGCACATTGGCGAGCGCGATGGGATGGTTGATGTAGGGCGAGGCCTGCGGATCCTTGCGCCGCTGGTCGCGGTGCTTGTTCGCCGCGAACGCAAGGGCGCGCAGGATCAGGGCGATGGCGTTGGCGGGTTCCGTGTCGGGCTGCATTGGTGCACCGCAGGCTGCGCGGCGGCCGCGCAGGTTCATGCGTGGATTGTAACGCCTGCACCGACCGGCGATGCGTGTGTCCGCCGCGCCTGCATCATGAGCATGCCGCGTTCGCGGTGTTGCCCCAGCACCGCATCTGCTAACCTCGGGCCAGGCATTCCGCGGAGCCCGCGCATGAAACTGCATCGCCTCGACACCCCCGGCAGCATCGACGGCCTCGTGCTCCATGACGAAGCCACGCCCGCGCCCGGCCCGTTCCAGGTGCTGGTGCGCGTGCGAGCCAACTCCATCAACTACCGCGACCTGCTGATCGCGCGCGGCCAGTACATGCGCAATCCCGTGAAGGGCGTCATCCCGCTGTCCGACGGCGCAGGCGAAGTCGCCGCCGTCGGTGCCGGGGTGACGCGCGTCGCGTCCGGCGACCGCGTGGCCGCCACCTTCGCGCGCGGCTGGATCGGCGGCCCGCGCCAGCCCGACACCGAGATGGGCGACCGCGGCGGCAGCCAGGAAGGCATGCTGGCCGAGTATGCCGTCCTCGGCGAGGAGGAACTGGTCAAGCTGCCCGCGCACCTGAGTTTCGAGGAAGCGGCCACCCTGCCCTGCGCTGGCGTCACCGCCTGGGTGGCGCTGTCCGGCTTTGGCACGCTTACCGCCGGCGACACCGTGCTCGTGCAGGGCACCGGCGGCGTCTCCATCTTCGCGCTGCAGCTGGCGAAGCTGTTCGGCGCGCGCGTCATCGCCACCTCCTCGAGCGAGGAGAAGCTCGCGCGACTGAAAACACTGGGCGCCGACCACGTCATCAACTATGCCGCCAATCCCGACTGGGAAAAGGAAGTGCAGGCCATCACGGAGAAACGCGGGGTGGACGTGGTGGTCGAGGTGGTCGGCGACTTCGCCAAGTCGCTCAAGTGCGTGCGCCACGGCGGGCGCATCAGCTTCATCGGCTGGATGGGCGGGCGCAAGGTGGACCTCACCGTCACCGGCATCATCGCGCGCCACATCTCGGTGCACGGCATCGGCGTCGGCAGCCGCGTCGACTTCGAGGCCATGAACCGCGCCATCGACATGCACCGGCTCAAGCCCGTGGTGGACAGGGTATTCGCGTTCGAAGACGCAAAGGGCGCCTACGCCTGCATGCAGTCACGCACGCACTTCGGCAAGATCGTCATCTCCGGGGCCTAGGCGCAGGCATGGAATCCGTGGCAGCGTGCGGAGAAACATCCTCCGGACCCGGCCTTGTCACTTGCAACGCCGCTGCGGGATTCATGCCTGCAACGGGTTCCTGGAATATACTGACAGCCTGAAATATGGGTAGGCTACAGCAGTACTGAAACCAGCGTATTACTGACACAAATGCAACGAAGCCGCGGCCCTCGGGGCCATGGGGGTGCCCGGCAGCGCCGGCGGGCAGGGGGTCACGGCGGCCGCTCCGTTCCTTGGCTTCCGGACAGGCAGCGCGGGGTCGCCGCGCGCAGCGTCGGTCAGGTGCGTCGCGCCAGTTCCATCAGGTAGGCGACGTCATGGTCCCCCACCCCCGCCGCCATGGCCCCATCCAGGATGCGGTGCACCAGCTCCTGTATTTCCAGTCGCTTGCCGACGCTTTCCCCCAGGCGCAGCGCGAGATCGATGTCCTTGCGCACCAGCGCCAGCGAACCGGCCCCGGGCGAGTAATCGGCGGCCAGCGCGCGCGGCGCCATGCGGGCAAGCGAGGTGCTCGCGCCGGTGCCGGTGCTCATGATCGAAATCATGGTCTCGAGGGGGATGCCGGCCCGCTCGGCCACCGCCAGCGCCTCGGCCGCGACGAAAAAATTCGCAATCCCTACCATGTTGTTGACGAGTTTCGCAGCATAGCCCGTACCCGACCCGCCCACATGCACGATGTGGTTGCCGAGCACCCGCAGCACCGGCAGGGCGCGCTCCACGGCTGCCGCAGCGCCGCCTGCCATGATGGTGAGAGTTCCGTTGCCGGCACGTGTGGGCCCACCGCTCACCGGCGAGTCGACGAATCCCATGTCCAGCGCGGATGCCCACGCAGCGAGCGGCGCCGCCGTACCGCGATCGCAGGTGCTCAGGTCGGCCACGCAGACACCGGCGCGCGCCGCGGCGAACACCTCGGCCATGACCGACTCGACTACCTTGCCGTCAAAGACCGACAGCAGCACCACATCGCAGCGCGATACCACATCGGCCACGCTGCGGCCCGCCTCCGCCCCCGACCGCACACCCGCTTCAAGGCGGTCCGCGATGATGTCGAAGGCGATCACGGGCACGCCCTGTCGCGCAAGGTGCGCGACCATGGGCCGGCCCATGTTGCCCAGGCCGATGAAACCGACCGGCGCCGGCCAATCCCCCGATTTTGCGGTCACCCCGCAGAACGCACGGTCAGCGGACGGTGAATACCGTCTCCCACTTCTTGCGGTACTCGTTCACCGAATTGGAGGTATAGGGACGGGGATCCATCTGCTGGATGGCGTTGGAGTCCGCGCTGCCCTGGATGTTGGGCAGCGGGCTGGCCGACTCGCCGCGCGAATGCCAGGCCGCCTGCCCGCGCGGCGACATCAGGTAGTCCATCAACACCTGCGCGGCATTGGGCCGCCGGCTGTTGGTGACTGCACCCGCGTAGTAGGCGAAGCCCAGTGCCGGATTCGGAATGACCATGCGGATCGGCGCGCCCTTTTCGGCCAGCGGCAGGACCACGGTCGGCACGCTGAACGCCGTGGCGGCGATTTCTCCCGAAGCTGTCGATTGCGTGTTCGGCACGGCCCCTGTAAACACCTTGGGCGCTTGCGCGGCGAACTTCGCGAGGAAGTCGGCGCCCTGGGTCTTTTCCAGAAACTCGTACCAGGCCACGATCGTGACAGCCTGGACGCCCGTGGTCCCGATCCTGCCCTTGAGTTCCGGCCTCAGGAGGTCCTGGTATCCGGTGATCGGCACCTTGACCAGGTTCGTGTTGTAGGCCATGACCAGCGGCTCGAGCCCCACGATGGGAAAGGTGTCGGCAATCATGTATTTCGCCGGCCAAGTCCGCGCCGACGGGCCAACGGGTTTGCGCAGATTGCCTTCCTTCGCGCGATCCTCCATCCAGGGGATCTCTACCGTAATCGCCACATCGCCGCCATCAACGCCTGACAAACGCTCCTGGTCGAGCTTGGACACCACGCCCTGCCCGGTAAGGCGCAACGTCTCGATCTTGATGAAAGGGTACTGCGCGGCGAAATCTGCCTGGATGCGCGACAGCACCGGCGGCACCGACTGGCTGTAGAGCACCACGCTTCCTTCCTTGCGCGCCGCCTCGAGAATCGCCGGCCAGGTCGCTTCGTGCATCGGCCCCTTCGCCTGCGCAAGCGCCGCATTCGAGCCCAGAAGCGAAACT
>VGIE01000268.1 GCA_016867955.1 Betaproteobacteria bacterium | reverse complement strand
CCGGAGACAAGGTTACGGTTGATCTGACCCCGTACGATCTCACGCGGGGACGAATAGTGTTCCGCGCCAAGTAGCAGCGCGTTGAATCAAGGAGACGCAGTATGAAGGTTCTGGCATCGGTGAAGAAGATCTGCCGCCACTGCAAGGTTGTGCGCCGCAAGCGCGTCGTGCGGGTCATCTGCACGGACCCGCGCCACAAGCAGCGCCAGGGCTAAAGGGCCCGCTTTTCCTGGAAACAGGGCACCTATCAGGGTATAATTTACAGTTTCGCTTTTCGGGCGAGACATTCTGGATGGAGTGAACGTATGGCCCGCATCGCAGGGGTAAACATAGCAAACCACCAGCACGCAGAAATCGCTTTGCAGGCGATCTACGGTGTTGGGCGCAGCCGCGCCCAGGCCATTTGCGATGCCGCCGGCGTACGGCGTTCGTCGAAGATCAAGGACCTGTCCGAGTCCGAAATGGAGCGGCTGCGGGTGGAAGTCTCGCGCGTCACGGTCGAGGGTGACCTGCGCCGCGAGATTTCAATGAATATCAAGCGGCTGATGGACCTCAGTTGCTACCGCGGCACGCGTCATCGCAAGGGGCTGCCGACGCGTGGTCAGCGCACCCGCACCAATGCGCGTACCCGCAAGGGCCCGCGCAAGGCGGCCATCAAACTTCAGGCGGCTCCGAGCAAGACCTGATCGGCGCCGGATTCAGGATTTCATAGGAAACAGAAAATATGGCCAAGCCGCCAGTCGCGCAGGGTACAGCTCGCGTCCGCAAGAAGGTGAAGAAGAATGTCGCGGAGGCAATTGCGCACATTCACGCCTCGTTCAACAACACGATCGTTACCATCACCGACAGGCAGGGCAATGCGCTCGCGTGGGCGACGTCGGGTGGCGCGGGCTTCAAGGGCTCCCGCAAATCCACCCCGTTTGCCGCCCAGGTCGCGGCCGAGAATGCCGGCCGCGCTGCGCAGGAATGCGGTGTCAAGAACCTCGAAGTTCGCATCAAGGGACCCGGTCCGGGACGTGAATCGGCCGTGCGCGCGCTGAATGCGCTCGGGTTGAAGATAACCAGCATTTCCGACGTGACGCCGGTTCCGCACAATGGGTGCCGTCCGCCCAAGCGGCGCCGGATCTAGACGTAGCAGAAGAGGACTATATGGCCCGGAATCTCGATGCCAAGTGCCGTCAATGCCGCCGTGAGGGTGAGAAGCTGTTCCTCAAGGGCGAAAAGTGCTTTACCGACAAATGCGCCATTGAACGCCGCAGCTATGCCCCGGGCCAGCACGGCCAGAAAAGCGGGTCGCGCCTTTCCGACTACGGCAAGCAGCTGCGTGAAAAGCAGAAAATGCGCCGCACCTATGGAATCCTCGAAGGCCAGTTCCGGCGTATCTATGCCGAGGCTGATCGCCGCAAGGGCATCACGGGCGAGAACCTGCTGCAGGTCCTCGAATCGCGCCTCGACACGGTTTCCTACCGCATGGGTTTCGGCGCCAGCCGGACCGAGGCGCGCCAGATCGTCCGGCACAACGGCATTCTGGTCAACGGCAGGCGCGTGAACATTCCTTCCTACCAGGTGAATCCCGGCGACGTGGTCGAGGTGGCTGCGCATGCCAAGGCACACCTCCGCATCAAGGCCGCGGCCGAGGCCGCGGAGTCGCGCGGCTTTGCCGACTGGATCGAGGTCGACGTCAAGGAGCTCAAGGGCAAGTTCAAGGCACTGCCGCAGCGCTCCGAACTGCCGTCGAACATCAACGAGAGCCTCGTCGTCGAACTGTATTCCAAGTAAGCGCACGCGCCGCCTCGGCGCGCGCGCGATTTTTTGCCCGATCATCCCCGGGGGAAAGCGTACATGCAAACCAGTGGATTCCTGAAGCCGCGCACCGTTGACGTCCAGACCGTTGCGCCCAACCATGCCAAAGTCGTGATGGAGCCGTTCGAGCGGGGCTATGGCCACACGCTGGGCAACGCGCTGCGGCGTGTGCTGCTGTCCTCGATGCCGGGTTATGCGGCAACCGAGGTGCAGATTGCCGGCGTGCTGCACGAATACTCGACCATTGAAGGCGTGCAGGAGGACGTGGTGGACATCCTGCTCAACCTAAAGGGCGTGGTGCTCAAGCTGCACAATCGGGAGGACGCGCTGCTGACCCTCAAGAAGAGCGGGGATGGAATCGTGACCGCTGCCGACATCGAGGCGACGCACGACGTCGAGATCATCAATCCAGAACATGTCATCGCCCACCTGTCGCCCGGTGGCAAGATCGAGGTGCAGATCAAGGTCGAGAAGGGCCGCGGCTACCTCCCGGGCAACCTGCGCATCGTCTCCGAGGAGTCCAAGGGCATCGGCCGCATCATTCTCGACGCCTCGTTTTCGCCGGTACGCCGGGTTTCGTATTTCGTCGAATCGGCGCGGGTCGAGCAGCGCACGGACCTCGACAAGCTGATCATCGACATCGAGACCAACGGCGCGATCGAGCCCGAAGAGGCGATTCGCTACGCGGCAAGGATCCTCGTGGAGCAATTGTCGGTGTTCGCCGCCTTGGAGGGCACCACACCCGTCACCGAGGAAAAGCAGCCACCGCAGGTCGACCCGATCCTGCTGCGGCCGGTCGATGACCTGGAGTTGACGGTGCGCTCGGCCAACTGCCTCAAGGCGGAGAACATCTACTACATCGGTGACCTGATCCAGAGAACCGAGACCGAACTTCTGAAGACCCCCAACCTTGGCCGCAAGTCGCTGAACGAGATCAAGGAAGTCCTGGCGTCGCGCGGGCTTACGCTGGGAATGAAGCTGGAGAACTGGCCCCCGGTCGGGCTTGAAACCGCGCGCGGCTGATTCGATCGACCGTGCTGAATAGACAAAGAAAGAGGCAGAAATCATGCGCCACCGCCTAGGACTGCGCAAACTCAACCGAACCAGCAGCCATCGCCTCGCGATGTTCCGCAACATGACCAATTCGCTGTTCACGCACGAGGTCATCACCACCACGCTGCCGAAGGCCAAGGAGCTGCGCCGCGTCGTCGAACCCATGATCACGCTGGGCAAGACTCCGAATCTGGCAAACCGCCGCCTGGCCTTCGACCGCCTGCGCGACCGTGATGTCGTGACCAAGCTGTTCGGCGAGCTCGGGCCGCGCTACGCCAGCCGCAACGGGGGTTACCTGCGAATCCTGAAGTTCGGATTCCGCAAGGGTGACAATGCTCCCATGGCGCTGGTCGAGCTACTCGACCGTCCAGCGGAGTCTGGCGACGAAAAGGGCGGCGGCTCGAAGTAGCGGATGCGTCGTTGCGAAGGAAGGGCCGGTTCGCCGGCCTTTTTTCATGGGCATCGCCCATTGCGATAAATGCGGACCTGATGCGCGTTCAGCGGCGATGGCTCCGGGCAGCTGCGGCCATGGAGCCCGTGAAAGCCAAATAGCGGTCAGACTGGCAGCACCAGGATCACCCGGTAATCGTTGACGTTCGTGCGCGTGGGGCCGGTGACGACCAGGTCTCCGGTCGCCGAAAACAGCCGCCACGAATCGTTGCCGGAAAGCGTGGCCGCCGGATCCACGCCCAGGCGCCTTGCGTGCGTCAGGGTGTCCGGCGTCAGCAACGCGCCCGCATTGGTCTCCGTGCCATCGAGTCCGTCGGTGTCGCAGGCCAGTGCGCAAACATTCGGGACGCCCTCCAGCGCGATGCCCAGGGCCAGCAGGAACTCGCTGCAGCGACCCCCTCGGCCGTCGCCCCGCACTGTCACCGTGCACTCCCCGCCGGAGATAAGTGCCACCGGCGGAGCCCAGGGTTGCGAGTGCAGCGCCACTTGCCGTGCCATGGCTGCTTGCATCCCGGCGACCCCGGCGGCCTCGCCGCTGACGCTGTCGCCCAGCACCGCAGCCGTCATGCCGTGGGCACGGAAGTATCCCGCGGCGGCCTGCAGGGCATCCTGGGAGGTCACGATTACCCGGTTCTCGACACGCGCGAACGCGCGGTCCCCCGGTTTCGGAGTTTCGCCAATTTCCGAGCGCTGCCCGCGGCGCAGGTGCGCCTGCACGGCGGCCGGCGCATCGATACCGTATCGGTCCAGCACCCGCAGGGCACTGGCGAAGGTCGAGGCATCGGGCGCGCAGGGGCCCGA
>VGIE01000267.1 GCA_016867955.1 Betaproteobacteria bacterium | reverse complement strand
AGAAGGTGCCCGAGGGCTGGATCCTCGACAAGGATGGCAACCCCACCACCGATCCCGGTGCCTATTTCCAGGGCGGCTCCTTCCTGCCGATGGGCGGCGTGGTCGCGCACAAGGGCTACGCGCTGTGCTTCATGATCGAGGTGTTGGCCGACATCCTCTCCGGCATGGAGTTCAAGGAAGACAAGTCGCGCCCCTGGCCCATCATCGACGGCTGCTTCATGGCCATCTTCAACGTCGAGGCGTTCCGCCCGCTGGTTGATTTCAAGAAGGACCTCTCCTCCTTCATCGACTGGGTGAAGACCTCGGCGCCGGCCGAAGGCTCCCCCGGCGTGTTCTACCCCGGCGAGCGCAGCAACCTGGGGAAGCTTCGCCGCGAGAAGGAAGGCGTGGACATCCCGCAGTTCATCTGGGAGCGCATCCTCAACCACGCGTGGGAATTCGGCGTCAGCGACGCGCTGGTTCCAAAAGCGCTCGGCCCCGGCGCCTCCGACCACATCAAGGCCAGCGGCAACACCAGCTCCAAGCTGATCATGCAGAACGCCCAGCAGAAATAACCTGGCCAGGAAGTACTGCATGCCCGCCCTGCCGCCGATTTCCGGCCTCGTCCTTGCGGGCGGCCAGGGCGCCCGCATGGGACATGCCGACAAGGGCCTCGCGCCGCCCGACGGCGCGCCCGTCATCGAGCGCGTCATCGCGCGCTTCGCCACGCAGGTGGACGAGGTCATCATCAGCGCCAACCGCAACCTCGAGCGCTACGCGCGCTGGGGCCATCGGCTGGTCACCGATAGCCTGGGCGCGGGGCCGCTCGCCGGCCTGCATGCCGGCCTCTCGGTCGCGCGCCACGACTATCTGGCCAGCGTCCCCTGCGACGCGCCCGGGCTGCCGGCCGACCTCGTGGCGCGTCTCTGGCAGGCGCTCTCGGACAGTGGCGCGCAGGTGGCCGAGGCCACGACCGGCGGCCGCGGCCATCCCGTGTTCCTGCTGGTGCGCAAATCGGCGCTGCCCGGATTGACCGCCTACCTTGCCGCCGGCGGCCGCAAGGCCGGGGCCTGGACGCAGCCGCTGGCCGTCGCGGTACCGTTCGACGACGAGGCAGCGGCCTTCGCCAACCTCAACACTCCCGATGAGTTTGCCCGCTATGCCCGGCAACCTGCCGGAGGCACGCCATGAACACGCCGGCCATGCCGACCACACTGGCCGCACTGGCCGCGGCCGCGCCCGGCTATACGCCAACCGACTTGCGCGTCGACATCGCGCGCCGCATCATCCTGGCCGCGGTGACGCCGCTGGCCGGTGACGAGCCAGTTCCCCTGCGCGCGGCGCTCGGACGCGTCCTGGCCGAAGATCTGCGCTCCCCGGTCAACGTCCCGCCCGGCGACAACTCCGCCATGGACGGCTTTGCGCTGCGCGCCGACGACCTGAGCAACGACGGCGTGACCACGCTGGTCGAGGTCGGCGTGTCGCTGGCCGGCCGACCCTTCGCAGGCAGCGTGGCGGCGGGCCAGTGCGTGCGCATCATGACGGGCGCATTCCTGCCCGCAGGCGCAGACACCGTGGTGATGAAGGAGATCGTCCGCGCGGATGCGTCCGACCGCGGACGAGCGCATTTCCCTCCGGGGCAATCACGCGGACAGAATGTGCGGTGCGCCGGCGAGGACATCGCCAAGGGCGACACCGCGCTCACCCGGGGCACGCGCCTTGGCGCCGCCGAGCTGGGACTACTCGCCTCGCTCGGGCTTGGCGCCGTGTCGTGCCGGCCGCGACTGCGCGTGGCGCTGTTTTCCAGCGGCGACGAACTGCGCGATGCCGGCGAGCCGGCGGGCCATGGGCAGCGCTACGACAGCAACCGCCATTCCCTCGCCGCGCTGCTGGCGCGCCTGAGCTGCGCCGTTACTGACCTTGGCATCGTGCCGGACGATCCGGCGCAGATCGAGGCCCGAATGACGCAGGCGGCAGCCTGTGCCGACATGGTCATCACCAGCGGCGGCGTGTCGGTGGGCGACGCGGACTACACCGGCGCGATCATGGCAAAGCTGGGCGAGGTGCTGGACTGGAAGCTCGCCATGCGCCCCGGCCGGCCGCTCGCCTTCGGACGCATCCATGCCGGCGATCGGGCGGCGTGGATCTTCGGGCTGCCCGGCAACCCGGTTGCCGCCATGATCGCCTTCATGCAATTCGTGGAACCGGCCCTGTTGAAGCTCGCCGGTGCAGCAGCCAGATCCGCGCCGCTCGTTCTCGCGAAGAGCGCCACGCCCATCCGCAAGCGCCCCGGGCGCACCGAGTTCGCGCGCGGCACACTGTCGGCAACCGGCGAGGGCATGCTGGTCGAGGCCGCGGCCAACCAGGGCTCCGGCATCCTGCGCTTGATGGCCGAGGCCAACTGCCTCATCGTGCTCGAGCACGAGCGCGGCGACGTGGCTGCGGGAGAACATGTTCCGGTGCAGCTCTTCGCGGGGCTTTTCTAACCCACCCTTGCGGCCCCGTTCCACTTCACGCTCGATGCCTACCGCCGCTGCCTGCACTGATGAGGGCGGCGCAAGGACTTGCACAACCAAACGCGGGCCGCATCCGACCGACTCACCGATCAGATCGCTGCTGGACGCCCCGCACGCAGGCAAATACCCGCTTGGGGTCCCGAAGGCGAAAACAGTCATTCTCAGAATGGAATCCTGCCCGCGGACGGAAAAATGCCGGTGCTATAACCCGGTCGCGTCTCGGCGCAGGCGCGAAACGGGAGCCCTGCGACGACCGTCACCCGCGTAGGAGCGCCCCATCAAACGCTCAGTCGAGATCGATGACGCGCGACGGCCTCTGCTGGTACGCCTGCTAAACTACGGTACAGCCGGCTTCGCTCCGATGGTTGCGCGCGCCCAGGGACTCTTCGGCGCCCGTCCGGGACGGCTCCCGCCGGACCAGTCGATTTTCCGCATCACCGGCAGTGCATCGGTGAACGGCAGGGCCGCCACGTTGCAGACGCCGGTACGCCCCGGCGACACGGTGGAAACCGGCGCGGACAGCGAAATCATTTTTGTCGTCGGCAGCCAGTCGATGATCCTGCGCAGCGAGTCACGACTGGTGATCGAACAGGACGCAGCCGGCGCCGCGGCACAGCTCCTGACGGGGTTGCGCCTGCTCACCGGTAAGCTCCTGTCGGTGTCGCGCGGCTCGCGCCAGCGCATCGTCACTTCGACCGCCACCATCGGCATTCGCGGCACCGGCTGGTATACCGAGTCCGATCCGGAGCAGACCTATTTCTGCACGTGCTACGGGGTCGCCGACATCGCCGCCACCAATGACCCGCAAAGCACCGAGACGGTTGCCACCACCCAGCACGACCGGCCGCTGTACATAATCGGCAGCGGCGAACCCGGCAGAAGCATCCGGGACGCACCCTTTATCAACCATACCGACCAGGAACTGATGCTGATCGAATCCCTGGTTGGGCGGGAAGCGCCCTTCGTGTTCCCGCGCGACGACTACACCGGACCACGGCGCGAATAATGAGATCGCCTTGCAGGATTAGCTTCAGGAACCCAATCTCAGGGGAGCGCGAGGGGAGATCCCCATGCAGCGTCAGGCACTTCGAGCGGCGCTGCCTGCTAGAAGCGCGTCAGCCAGGCGGCCGACAGCAGATTGGAGGTATAGCGCGACCGCCCCACGGTCACCGGAGTTCCTGCGGCCCCGTAGATGCCACCCGGCGCCGTGAAGGTACCGCTGAGCAGCGGGCTCGAGTTGGCCTGCCACCAGGAAAAATCCAGCGAGTCGCGCGGCCCGAGCGGCCGGCTGTAACCGAGCGTCCACAGCACGGTTTGAGCGTCGTAGCGATATGCGATACGACCGCCTCCAAAAGCGTCGTCGGGCGCGGAATGGCGGGCGATGACCACACTCTTCACCGCCGGATTGCCAGTGGAAATGGCGTCGCCGCGGCGATATTCCACACCGGCATACAGGTTGCCCGCCGCGCCCAGCGCGTAGTCGAAATTGACACGCAGCGAATAGTCACGCGGTCGAACACCGGGTTCCTGGCCGAACGCAGGTTGCGCGCGACGGCTCCGAACACGGCAACGCGATCGGTGAGCAACTGACGGTAATGGGCGCCGAAGGCGCCGC
>VGIE01000266.1 GCA_016867955.1 Betaproteobacteria bacterium | reverse complement strand
ACGGCCACCGGGAGTACGGTACCCGGTTACAGTGGCCATCATGTCGATCAGCGCAGCAAGGCAACGACACGAACAGGTCGCCCGAGTTCCTTCGGCCTGAATGCGAGGCGCGCCTCAGGCTGTCGGACTCCCGCTGGATAGCGTTGCCGGTGTCCAGTTGGCGCGGCGGCGGCGGCGTTTGGTCATGGCATCTTCGGTCGATCGGTGAACCGTGACCGGAACCCGTGTGATGGTACCCGGCGTGTCGAACGCGTTTACCATCACGTTGGCATAAGCTGCGTCGCCGTCCGGCATGAAGGCGCCGATATAAACGCCACAGCGGCGGCAGATCAGGAAATCGGTGAAGCCCTTACCGAACCTGTAGCGGACGAGGTATCCGGCGTCGGCGACAGAGATTTTCAGGCGCCCGGCGGGATCGGAAAGTGCGCGCGCATCATGCTTGCGACAGAACGAACAGTCGCACGCGCGTGGCACCAGTGCCTCGATCGGCAAAGCAGTCGTGAAGACAAACCGCAGGTTGCCACAATGACAGCCGCCTTCGAATCGGTTCATGCCGCCTCCTGGCCGTCCTCACGAAAATGCGGGCGTTCTATCTCGACTTGCTCGGCTGTACGGTCGAGGACGACGACGTTGGACGCGGCCTCTGTCAGATGTGGGCCGACGTCAAGATGATTCCCTGGCGCCGATCGACGGCCCGATGAGCCGCTCCGGTGGCCCGGGACGGGGCCCCGTCGGACACAACGTCGATCACATCGCTATCATAATCACTCCATTCGATGACGGCGTGATCCGCACCTACCTGGGCCGGCATGGCGTCAAGCTCGGTGGCACCCGGATGCGCAACGGTGTCGAAAGCGAAGGTCCGGGGATCTATATCCATGACCCGGAAGGCAACACGATCGAACTCAAGGGGCCGCCCGACCCGGCCTTCAACTGACGCGCCGCTCCTGACGGGCGGACGTCCGCGATACCCAGCCGGACATCCGCTTTCGTCAGGGCATTCGGCCTGGGTTCATTCTGCGGCCTGACGGGCTGCCGAACGATTGCCCCGCTTGTTCCACCACGTCGCGATGTCGACGCTGGCATGGGCCCAGATCAGCTTGGGGAAGGTCTTGGCGATGTCCCACAGCGCATCCCAGCCGCCCTTCAGCGTCACCGGCACGGTGATCCACGGCGCCGCGCCGTAGATGACGATGTGCTCGTTGCTGTCGATGCGGTCGCGCTTCGACAGGACGCGGTCGATATTGTGGGCGAAGGACCAGTCGGCGCGGTAGATCACCCGCCCCTCGGGGCTGATGATGTAGACCATGTTAGGCAGCAGGCCCCAATCGTGGTGCCATTTGCCGTCGACGCTGTCGACAAGGAAGTCGCGCGGGTCGTTGTAATCCTGCTTGTTGCGCTGCGCATAGGCGACCTTCTCTTCCATCGTCTGCGCCGGCTTCAGCTTCGAGCCGGGATGGGCCTCGCGGACATAGACGACGAGGAAGGCCACGTCGGGGTACCTGGCGCGCAACGCGTCGATCGGCTTCACGTTCTTGACGTACATCGGGCAGGTCAGGCTGCCGGACTCGATGACCAGCCACTTGCCCCTGTAGTCGGCGAGCCTGACCTCGCGACCGTCGAGAGTGCGGAAGGTATAGTCGTAATTGACCGGCTCGCCGGCCTTGGGCCCCGGAAAGTAGCCGAGCTCGTAGTTTGACATCTTGAAGCGGGTGTAATTGTAGCTTTCGCCGCGGGCTGCCATCGGTTCCCCCTCGCGTAAAGACATGTCTGTCGGAACACTCTAACCAGTACCGGTCCGGTTCGAAACGTGTGGTTCGATCACCACCACCTTTTGCCGCAACAAAATTGCCGTCTGCATCGGCCCGATGCCCTCCCCGGCTAGAACTTTGCAGTTACGATGCGGCAGAGAAAATGGGGGAAACTACATTCCACTCCTCGACGATCTTGCTGCCTGCGGCACGGAAGACTTTCGAGACCGGACAAAATTGCGGCAGCAACGCCTGCACTTCGGCCAATTGCTCCGCGGTCGCATCCGTCCGGACATTGATCGTCAGCTTGATGTTGGGGAACGGAATGTCGATGTCCTCGACCATCAGAACGCCGCGGCGGTCGAACTCGGCCTCTAGGTCGATCGACTCGATCTCGAATTCGAGCTTTTTGTGATGGGCGATCTTCGTAGCGATGTTGTTCGTGCAGCCAACCAGTGCGCTCAGCATCGTTTCGGTGGGCGAGGCGCCGACATTGGTGCCGCCGCGCTCCGCCGGCTCATCCGTCGTCACGACTCGGTCGCGCACATGCACGTCCGTGCGCGCATGTGTCAGGCTTTCCCCATGGAACTTGTAAAACGCCGGCTTGATCTGCACTTTCCCGATCGACATCGCTGACCCCGATCCGTTGATTTTTAGCTCGCTCTGCCCGCCGGAAGAAGTCCGGGACAGATACATGCCGATGTCGGATGGCGCATATCACGGATCGTTGAATCGCGCATGGCATGCGAATAGCCGAATTTTGCGTCGCACGCAGCAACTTCCTCTCCTGTCTAGGCCCCTTTCTTCGACGAGCGGGGCCAATTTTTTGGTGCATGCGGCGACGCGCTGCTCTCAGTACTCGGATTCGTAGTGCGCCTACTGCGTTGATGTCCGTGCGGAACGGGTCTTGCGCCTGATCGTGACACCGTGACCACGATTTTCGTGATCGGTTCGCCTGATGACGGAAACTTGATCGGCGGCTTACGCGATTGACTTGAGCGGATGAGGTTGTGGAACGGACGCTGCCCAATCCGCCGCACAACGACGCGCGCAAGCGCGGCGCCCGATGCGGGCATGGCAGCGGCAAGGGGAGGATCGCTCATGTCTTCAAAATACGGCCGCTTTGCTGGCGCGGCCATGCTCTCCGCAAGCGTCCTGCTTGCGCAACCAGCCTTCGCGGCCGAAACGATCACGTTGACCTTCGTGTCCGGCTTCCCGCCGGCCGCGACATTCGTTGGCGCCTTCGTCAACGGCTACGTGATGGCTGCGGACGAAGCCCTCGCGAAATCAGGCAAGTACCGCATTCAGTGGAACCTCGCGCACAGCGGCCAGATCGCCAAGCCGCGCGGCGAACTCGAGGCCGTGCAGCAGCAGCTGGGCGACATGGCCAGCATTCCGACGGCTTTCCATCTCGACCGTGTGCCGCTGCACAAGGTGCCCTATGCGACGCCATTCACCACCAGCAGCCCCGAACAGGTGGGGTCCACGATCCTGGCGCTCGCCAAGGACTTCCCCGAGTTGAACAAGGCTTGGACAACGCTTAATCAGCGTGAACTCGGTCTGACCGCGAACGTCGACAATTACGTGCTCATCTCGAAGTCTTCTCTGAAGACGCTTGGCGACCTGCGCGGCAAGAAGGTCGGCGCCGCCGGCCCCAATCTGCCGTGGCTTTCAGGTACGGGCGCGGCGGGTGTCTCGACCAATCTGGCCGATGCCTATAATTCGCTGAACACGGGCATTTATGACGCGATGATCGCTTGGGGACAGGCGATGGGCGGATTCAAGCTGTGCGAGCCGGCACCCTACGCTCTCGACGCTGGCCTCGGTGCGGCGTCGCTGCACTCGCTCAAGATCAACAACCAGACCTGGGAAAAACTTCCGGCCGAAGTGCGCGATATCCTCGCGGCCAAGGCCATGACCTGGAGTGACGCACAGATCAAATTGCTGGTCGATGGCGGCAAGTCTGGTATCGAGCTGTGCAAGAAGGACTACAAGCTGGTCTATTCGGAAATGGACGCCGCCGAGCGCAAGAAGTGGGCGATGAGCCTGCCTCCGCTGGCGCTCGACTGGGCAAAGGACGCTGATGCAGCCGGCCTGCCAAGCAAGCGCTTCCTGACAGCATACATGGATTCTATGCGGGCGGCAAAGCAGCCGGTCGCGCGCCACTGGGATCGCGAGTAGTCGGTATCCAGTGTCCGCCGTCAGCACCTATGGCGCAGATTTGAGGTTTTGATTTAGGGAGGGTAGGCGGAGCGCGATTCTGGCGCGCGACCGGGACTGACGGGCGACGAGCGCGAACTGATCAGGACGCTGGAGCGCGAGAACCGCGAACTCAGGCAGGCCAACGAGATCCTGCGCAAGGCCAGCACCTATT
>VGIE01000265.1 GCA_016867955.1 Betaproteobacteria bacterium | reverse complement strand
GGGGGAGTATCCGCTCGATTGAGAAATTCGCTCTTGGAGTCCCTGACCGAATAGCAAGCGGGGGCTCTGGAGCAGGGGAGTCTGGAGGGCATCCCATCGACTCTCGAAGGCACGCTGAGAGCGCCGGACCAAAGTGCCGCGTCGCGTCCTGATCCAGTCGGGCGCGAGGGGCGCCGTGGCGATGCGCTGTCCTTGCATAAACCGGGACTCTTGGGAATTTCGCGGCGCATGCGCACACGCCTGACCATATTCAACCAGAAGGGTGGCGTCGGCAAAACCACCGCCGCGCTCAATCTGGGCGCCGCTCTGGAGCGCCGCGGGCAGGCGCCGGTTCTCGTGGACCTCGATGCGCAGGCCCACCTGTCTTCAATACTCGGGCCGGCGGCCTCGGGCGCGGACAGCATGTTTGCCTTTTACAGCGACGCTCGGCCACTGCGAATGCTGGCGCGCCCCGTCGCGTTGGGCGGGGGCGCCGGCGAGTTGATCCCCGCGCATTCCGAGCTGATCAAGGTCGACACCATGTTCGGCAAGGGGCCGCACATCCTCAACCAGTTGCGCGACTGCCTGGAGGCGGCCTACACCCCCGCGCCGGGCGCCCTGCAGCGTCCGGTGCTCATCGACTGTTGCCCGATGCTGGGCGTGCTGTCGCTGTCCGGCGTGTTCGCTGCGCAGCGCGTGCTGATTCCCATCTCCACCGACTTTCTTGCCGTGCGTGGCGCCCTGCAGCTGGAGAACACCCTGCATGCGCTGGAACACGTGCTCAAGAACAGGGTGCAGCGCCGCTACCTGCTGACGCGTTTCGATGCGCGACGGCGCATGTCGCACGACATCGCCAGCCTGCTTGCCGAGCGCTTCGGGACCGAGCTCTGCGCCACGCGCATTACCGAGAAAGTGTCGGTGGCGGAGAGCCCCGCCAAGGGCAGGGACATCTTTTCGCATGCGCCCGACAGCCGAGGGGCACGGGACTACGATGCACTGCTCGATGAGCTTGCGAGCAGCGGATTCTGGAGCATCCTTCCTGACACGTAGAACCTGTTGCGGGATGAATCTTGCGACGGTCTGACATGGCGCAGCATGAGGGGATGTTTTCCCTGGCATCACAGGGAACACGCGACCGGCTGCAGGCTGGTCGGCGGGGCAGTCAGCGGCCTTGTGACAGCGTGGCCCTGCGAATGCGTGAAGCGCGGCCGCTGTACCGCGCGCTTGCTCGTGCGCTACTTGGAGATCAGCGACACCACGTCTTCAAAGCTCACCAGTCCCTGCTTGCGCGAGCCCTGCGAGAGAATGCATTCGAGGATTTAGTAATGCTGGTACATCTGTCGCAGCTTGCGTTCGGCGTCCGCCTCGTCACGCCCGTGAATGGCGAGATTTTCCACCACCAGCCCGTGGCGGGTGCGAATGCGAAATGCATATTTCAGGGTGGTTGGCGGAAGCATATCCCTCCCCCAATACAAGGATTCAGCGAATATAAAGCATAGGGCATTTAAATCGGCAACCTAAGAGACTGATCCGTGTGTAGTTTGACTCATGCGGTCCTGATCCGGGTGGCGCCGCCATTGGCGCTCGGCTGCGGCGCCGCCAGGAGAGCAGGCAAAAAGGGTTGAAAAATCCGGGTGCTACAATCGTCTGCCACATCATCTTTCACCCCAGCGGCCGCAGGCGGCACCTGACCATGTTCCCAGCGTTTGAGGCCCCCATCCCCCACCCCTGCATGGCCTGCCGTGTCGGATAAGCTCACGGAATTCGTTATTCGCGGGGTCACACACGACGGCAAAGGCTTCCGCCCGAGCGACTGGGCGGAGTGGTTGTGCGGCGTCATGTCCGCGTTTGGTGCCGAGCGTCGCATGGAATATTCGCCTTACGTGCAGCCGATCAACTCCGGCGGCGTGAAGTGCGTGGTGGTGTCCATCGAGCTGGAAGATCTCGAGCCCATGGCCTACAAGTTCCTGCTGAACTTCGCCAAGGACAACGAGTTGCAGGTGCAGCCCGGGCGCGTGGAAAAGCGCAGTGACGGCGAGGAGGGTGTTGAAGGCAGTGTTGACGCAGGCGATCCCTGATGCGTTGCGCAGGCGGCAGGCAACAAAAAAGGCGAACCTGGGTTCGCCTTTTTGTTCCGGCCCTGGACCGAGAGCAGATCAGACGCAGATCAGGCCTGCGCCATTGCCTTGATCTGAGCCGCGAGGCGGCTCTTGTGCCGAGCTGCCTTGTTCTTGTGGATGATGCGCTTGTCGGCGATGCGATCGACAACGCTCATTGACTCCTGGTAGATCTTCAGCGCGGCCGTCTTGTCACCGGCGAGTATGGCCTTTTGCACACCCTTGATGGCGGTGCGCAGGGTCGAGCGCTGCCCGGCGTTGTGCTGGCGACGCTTTTCCGATTGCCTTGCGCGCTTGCGCGCACCCGCGGTGTTGGCCATGGTATGGAATATCCCTTGATTTGGCGTGAAAAACGAGGCTCTCCATTATAGTCAGGGGCGCCGATTGCCACAAGCGCGGTGAACCTCTGGCGGACCGACCGGCATGGCCGAGGGCAACCGGCCGGCGCCGCACAGTCTGCCAGTCGTCTCGCTAAAACAGCGACTTACGGGCGACTATAATCCGGCAATGCATCCTCCCGTTCGCAAGAGCCTGCTCGCCGCGCTCGCCACGGTCAGCGGCATGACACTGGTCTCGCGCATCCTGGGATTCGTTCGTGACGCGGTGATCGCCCGCGTGTTCGGCGCCGGCATCGCGACCGACGCCTTTTTCGTGGCGTTCCGGCTGCCCAACCTGCTGCGCCGCCTCTTTGCCGAAGGTGCCTTTGCCCAGGCCTTCGTGCCGGTCCTGTCGGAATACCGCGCCCGTCGCAGCGAGGGCGAAACGCGCCTGCTGGTGGACCGCGCCGCCACGCTGCTGACCTTGACGCTGCTGGCGGTCAGCGCGCTCGGCATCCTCCTCGCGCCGATCATCATCACAATTACCGCGCCAGGGTTTGCCGGCGAAAGATACGAGCTGACCGTGGACCTGCTGCGCGTCACGTTTCCGTACGTGCTCTTCATCTCGCTGGTGTCGTTCTCAGGCGGCGTCCTCAATACCTGGAGCCGGTTTGCCATCCCGGCGGTGACGCCGACGCTGCTCAACATCGCGATGATCGCGGGAGCCGCGATCGCCGCGCCGTACTTCGACCGTCCCGTCATGGTGCTGGCCTGGGGCGTCTTTGTCGGCGGCTTGCTGCAACTCGCGTTGCAGGTACCCGCGCTCATGCGCATTGGCATGCTGCCGCGCTTCGACCTGGCCCTGTCGGATCCCGGCGTGCGCCGGATCCTGCTGCTGATGGCGCCGGCCGCGCTGGGGGTCTCGGTGAGCCAGATCAGTCTCGTCATCAACACCATTTTTGCGTCTTTCCTGCAGTCGGGCAGCGTGTCTTGGCTGTACTACGCCGACCGCCTGATGGAGTTTCCCGCCGGCCTGCTCGGCGTGGCGCTGGGCACGGTACTGCTGCCCAGCCTGTCGCGCTACCATGCCGCGGACAACGCCGTGGAATACTCGCAGCTGCTCGACTGGGGCCTCCGGCTGACGCTGCTGTTCGCACTCCCAGCGTCGGTTGCGCTGGCGATCCTGTCGGTGCCGCTGGTGACGACGCTGTTCCACTACGGGCAATTCACGGCAAACGACGTGATGATGACGCGCGAGGCGCTGATGGCCTACAGCGTCGGCCTGACCGGCCTGATATTAATCAAGGTGCTGGCGCCGGGGTTCTACGCGCGCCAGAACATTCGCACGCCGGTGCGCATCGCGCTGATCACATTGCTGCTGACGCAGGCGCTCAATGCCGCATTGATCGTGCCGCTACGGCACGCCGGGCTCGCGCTGGCCATCGGCCTGGGCGCCTGCCTGAACGCGCTGTTGCTGTACCGGTCGCTGAGCAGGCATGGCTACTTCCAGCCGCAAGCTGGCTGGCCCGTCTTCACCGGCAAGCTTGTGCTTGCGCTCGCGACGATGGCGGCGGTTCTCGGGTTCTCCGCCGGATCGGAACACTGGTGGCTGGCGGGCGCGGCGGGCGCGCGCGTGGCGGCGCTCGGCGGCCTGGTGATGCTGGGCGCGTGTGTCTATTTCGCCGTGCTATGGCTGCTGGGTTTTCGCCTTGCAGATTTCCAGCGTCGCA
>VGIE01000264.1 GCA_016867955.1 Betaproteobacteria bacterium | reverse complement strand
GCCTGCGAACTCTATGACGCGCAGCAGCCCTGCGGGGCGGAGGCCAACATGGCCAAGCTGCTGGCCGCCGATGCCTCCTGGGAGGCCGCCAACGCCTGCCTGCAGTTCCACGGCGGCTTCGGTTTTGCCTGCGAGTACGACGTGGAGCGTAAGTTCCGCGAGACGCGGCTCTACCAGGTGGCGCCGATCTCGACCAACCTGATCCTGTCCTACGTGGCCGAGCACGTGCTGGGGATGCCGCGCTCGTTCTGATAGGATTGAACCCGCCGCAATAGGAAGTTTGCAACGTCCGAGGCAGGGGAGCGCGAGGGGAAACCCCTTCGCATGGTCAGGCGACGGACCAGTCTCAACACAGGAGAACGTATCGGGGAACCCGTCCTGCACCTGTATCCCAATTCCCACGGCCTCCCACAAGGTGGCCTTGATTGCCGTGCGGCCCACAAGGGCGGAAGCGGCGGAACGTAAGACCGGCGCCGGCGACGTAATCCGTCGCGACGCAGACAAGGAGTCGCGATGGCCGACCATCCTGCTTTGCAGTTGCACATCCCCGAACCGAAGCACCGCCCGGGCGAGGCGGCCGATTTCAGCCACTTGCGCCTGCCCAGAGCCGGCAGCGTGGAGCGCCCGCCGATCACCACTTCCGCCTACGACATGCGCGAGCTGGCCTACCAGCTGATTCGTGTGCTCGACGACGACGGCCGCGCGGTCGGCCCGTGGATACCGGCGCTGGATGCTGCCACGCTGCGGCGCGGCCTGCGCGCCATGCTGCTGACGCGCGCCTACGACGAGCGCATGCAGCGCATGCAGCGGCAGGGCAAGACTTCCTTCTACATGAAATGCACGGGCGAGGAGGCGGTGGCGGTGGCGCAGGCCTTCGCCTTCGACCGCAGCGACATGTTCTTTCCCACCTACCGCCAGCAGGGCCTCCTGATTGCGCGCGACTGGCCCATTCTTGACATGATGTGCCAGGTGTACTCGAACTCGGCCGACCGCCTGAAGGGCCGCCAGCTGCCGGTGATGTACTCCAGCCGCGAGGCGGGCTTCTTCTCGATCTCCGGCAACCTTGGCACGCAGATCAGCCAGGCCGTGGGCTGGGCCATGGCCTCGGCCTACAAGGGCGACACGCGCATTGCCTCAGGCTGGATCGGCGACGGCGCGACCGCCGAGCCGGACTTCCACTATGCCCTGACGCTGGCCTCGGTCTATCACGCCCCGGTGGTGCTCAATGTGGTGAACAACCAGTGGGCCATTTCCTGCTACCAGGGCATTGCCGGTGGCGACGAATCGACATTCGCCTCGCGAGGCATCGGCTACGGGATTCCGGCGCTGCGGGTGGATGGCAACGACTTCCTTGCCGTGCATGCCGTCACGCGCTGGGCGGCCGAGCGCGCGCGCAGCAACCTCGGATCGACCCTGATCGAGCTCTTCACCTATCGCGCGGGCGCGCATTCCAGCAGCGACGACCCGAGCCGCTACCGGCCGGAAGGCGAATCCGAGAAATGGCCGCTGGGCGATCCGGTGACGCGGCTCAAGCAGCACCTGATCGTGCTTGGCAAGTGGTCGGAGGCGCAGCACGGGGAACTGCTGGCTGCGGTGGAGGCCGAAGTGCGCGAGGCCGGCCGCCGCGCCGAGGAGCTGGGCACGCTCAACCATGGCCCGCTGCCCGACGTGCACACGATGTTCGAGGACGTGCTGAAGGAGGTGCCCTGGAACCTCGCGCGCCAGCGGCGCCAGCTTGACGAAGAAAGGGGAACCTGACCATGCCGACGATGAACATGGTGCAGGCCCTCAACTCGGCCATGGACGTGATGCTGGCGCGTGAACCGGATGTGCTGCTGTTCGGCGAGGACGTGGGTTACTTTGGCGGCGTTTTCCGCGTCACCGACGGGTTGCAGAAAAAATATGGCCATCAGCGTGTGTTCGACACGCCGATCGCGGAGGGCGGCATCGTGGCGCTGGCCGTGGGCATGGGCGCCTATGGCCTGCGGCCGGTGGCCGAGATCCAGTTCGCCGATTACATCTATCCTGCCTACGACCAGCTGGTATCGGAAGCGGCGCGCATCCGCTATCGCTCTGGCGCCGAGTGGTGGTGCCCGATCACCGTGCGCGCGCCCTGCGGCGGCGGCATCTTCGGCGGGCAGACGCACAGCCAGAGCCCGGAGGCGCTGTTCACGCATGTCTGCGGACTGACCACCATCATGCCGTCCAACCCCTACGATGCGAAGGGACTGCTGATCAGCGCCATCGAGGACGACGACCCGGTCATCTTTTTCGAGCCCAAGCGCCTGTACAACGGGCCGTTCGACGGCCACCCGGACCGTCCGGCGACGCCGTGGGCGAAGCATCCGCTGAGCGAAGTGCCGGAGGGACACTATCGCGTCCCGATTGGCAAGGCCGCCATCGCGCGCCCCGGCAATGCCGTGACCGTGCTGGCTTACGGCACCATGGTGCACGTGGCGCTGGCGGCCGTGGCCGAGACCGGCATCGATGCCGAGGTCATCGACCTGCGCACGCTGGTGCCGGTGGACATCGAGGCCATCGCCATGTCCGTGAACAGGACCGGGCGCTGCGTGATCGTGCACGAGGCAACGCGAACCAGCGGCTACGGCGCCGAACTCTCGGCCATGGTGCAGGAGGAATGCTTCTACAAGTTGGAGGCGCCGATCGAGCGCGTCACCGGCTGGGACACCCCTTATCCGCATGCCTTCGAGTGGCAGTACTTCCCGGGCCCCGGACGCGTCGGCGCCGGGCTGCGGCGGGTCATGGCCGAATGAGGCGGCGGACATGACGCGCCACACCTTCAAGCTCCCCGACGTCGGCGAAGGCACGACGGCGGCGGAAATCACCAAGTGGCACGTCAAGGCCGGCGACAGCATTGTCGAGGACGCGCCGCTAGTGGACGTTGCCACCGACAAGGCGGTGGTGGAAATCCCGTCGCCCTTTACCGGCGTCGTGGTCAGCATCCACGGCAAGGAGGGCGACTCGGTCCCTGTCGGCACGGAACTGGTGGTGTACGAGACCGCCGCAGCCGCCGCAGTGGTCGACAAGCCGGCTGCGCAGGATGCCGCGGGCGCGAGTACGGCGGGTACGGCAGCGGTGGCGGCGGTGGCGATGGACATGGCGCGGCCCGGTGCGCTTCCTGCGACCCTCGGGGGGATGGGCACGGACAAGCCGTTTGCGTCGCCCGCCGTGCGCAGGCGCGCGCGCGAACTGGGGTTGCTCCTCCAAGACCTGCGCGGCAGCGGGCCGGGGGGAAGGATCCTGCAGGCCGACATCGACGCCGCCGTCACGCGGACGGGGCGGGCCGCCCAGCCACGGGGCGCCTCGCCCGCGCCGGCGGCGGCCGGCGACGGCGTCGAAGAAATCAGGGTCATCGGCATCCGCCGCCGGATCGCCGAGCAGATGCAGGAGTCCAAGCGGCGCATTCCGCATTTTTCCTATGTCGAGGAAGTCGACATGACGGCGCTGCAGTCGCTGCGCAATCACCTCAACGACAAGTACGGCACGCAGCGTCCGTGGTTGTCGTTCCTGCCCTTCGTGGTCCGCGCGCTGGTGCGCACGCTGCCCGCGCATGCGGCGCTCAACGCGCGCTATGACGACGAGGCGGGCATCGTGCGGCGACATCGCGCCATCCATGTGGGCATCGCCACGCAGACGCCCAATGGCCTGCTCGTGCCGGTGCTGCGCGATGCCCAGGCGCTGGGGTTGTGGGAATGCGCCGCGGAAATCGCGCGCCTCGCGGACAGGGCGCGCGCGGGCAAGGCATCGCGCGAGGAGCTCGGTGGTTCGACCATCACGCTGACCAGCCTGGGCGCCATGGGCGGGATCGCCTTTACGCCCATCATCAACTACCCGGAAGTAGCCATCATTGGCATGAACAAGCTGGCGGAGCGGCCGGTGGTGGCTCAGGGCCGCATCGAGGTGCGCAGCATGATGAACCTGTCATCGTCCTTCGATCACCGCGTGGTCGACGGCTGGGATGCGGCGGTGTTCGTGCAGGCCCTGCGCAACCTGCTCGAGCAGCCGGCGACGCTGTTCATCGAAGAGGGGTACCGGCCGGCGCCCTGAAGGCGGCACGAGGCGCGAATGCCGCCACTTGCATGCCGCCGCGGATTTGGACTGAAATAGTGGCCTTCAGGATCGAACGGGGG
>VGIE01000263.1 GCA_016867955.1 Betaproteobacteria bacterium | reverse complement strand
CCGAGTCCATCGTCGGGATGTTTTGCCGGCTGTCGCACAAGAGGTGTCCGACGTCGGCCGGTGGCAGTTCCGCACGCATGCTGCCGATGGCGAGCCGGCGGGGCTGTTGGGCAGAAAAGCAGTGCGTGTCGGTGATGGCGCTTAACTCGACCGCGTTCGAGCCCGGCAACTCGCCGGTCAGATAAAGCGCCCCGGCACCCGCGCTGACCACAGTGGCCCGGTTGAACATGTGAAAGGCATCCACCATCATCCAATCCACCTCCTCCGCAGCCAGGACCAGACACGCCTCCACGCGGCGCGATGCCAGCCAATCCGCCGCCAGCGCGATGGCCTGCAAGTAAGTGCCTTGATCGCCGACGAGCGTGTAGTTGATGCCGCCCGCCCCGAGCAGCGCCGCGATGTGGCTGGCAGGCGCGTTGAACACGGTCTCGGGAAACACCAGCGGACTGGCGGTGGCGGGGTTGCCGAGGACTTCATCGTAGAAACGCCGGGAGTAATTCACGCAGCCCGCCATCACGCAGAAGACCACGCCCAACTGCACTTCCCCGGCCCGCACGCGCGCAGTGTCCGCGCCCAACGCCTCGCCAGCCGCCGCCATCGCATACTGGGAGATCGGACTGGTGCGCCGGAAACGCGGGTGATTGAAAAAATCCGGCAGCGGCTTCAGGGCCGGCACCGTGCGGTAGGGCAACGGCTGCGGCCAGAGCGGGCGGGCCAGCGTTTGAACCGCGAGCGGTTCGCCATCCGCCAAAGCTTCGCGCAACGCACTGACGCCCCACCCCGCCGGAGAGACCGCGCCGACCCCGCGCACGAAGACCCGGCTCATGCCCACCTCCGGAGTATCAGGCTCGCGTTGGCTCCGCCAAACCCGAAGGAATTGGTCAGGGCATATTCCACGCGGGCCGCCGTGGGCTGCTGGACCACCGGAAAGGCGCACCCCGGATCGGCGGTCCTCAAAGTGGCGGTGGGCGGCAACCATTGGCCGGCCAGCGCCATCAGGCAAACCACCGCCTCCACCGCGCCCGCCGCCCCCAACAGGTGCCCGACGCTCGCCTTGGTGGAACTCACCGGCAACGAAGCCGCCCGCCGGCCCGCCCAAACGTTGATGGCCGCCGCCTCAGCGCTGTCATTGAGCGGCGTGCCCGTGCCGTGGGCATTCACGTAGTCAATTTGCGCGGCGTCCAGACCGGCGCTCGCGCACGCGGCGTTCATGGCCGCCAACGCCGCGTTGCCTTGCGGATGCGGCTGGGTCAGATGATGTCCATCGGTGGCCGCGCCATAGCCGACGATCTCGCCGAGGATGGCCGCGCCGCGACGTTCGGCGCTGGCGAGGGTTTCCAAGGCCAGGACAGCCGCGCCTTCCCCGAGCGCCAGTCCATCGCGCTGGGCATCGAACGGCCGGCATTCCGTGGGGGACAACGCCTGCAACGAATCGAAACCGGCGAACACCAGTTGGCAGAGCGCGTCATAGCCGCCGGCCAGCACCCGGTCGGTGTGTCCACGACGCACCAGTTCCCAGGCATGGCCGATGGCGTTGGCCCCGGAAGCGCAGGCGTTGGCGATGACCGTGATCGGCCCGTGGAAGCCGAACGCCTCCTGCAAGTCCAGCGCCTGTCGCTGGGCCTGGTAGTGCATCACTCGGCTCGGCTGGGAACGGTGCTCCCGGGGCCGGGTGATGGCCTGCCGGTAATATGCCTCGCCCAGACTCATGCCCCCGCTGGTGGTGCCGAGCACCACTGGCAACTGCCAGCCGGGCTCCCAGCGCGCCTGCTCCCAAGCCTCCGCCGCAGCGTGGAGGAGCAGCCGCGAGGCGCGATCCACGCGGCTGGCCGCACGTTTTCCCAACCGGGTGGCGGGCAGGTTTGCCGGCAACTCCACTTGCCCGGCAGTCTTGACCCGCTGCCGGGAAACATCGAACAGCGTCACCGGACAAAACCCGCGCCGCCCGGCGCGGAACCCCTCGGCATTGCTCCGCCAGCCGGTGCCGAGCGAGGTGAGAGTGCCCGCCCCAGTGAGGACAACACGCGGAGCCGGGCCGCGTGAAAGTGGGGGAGGGAAAAGCACAAATTTGAATCGCGACCAACTGGCGCAGCGTAGAAAGATCGCTGGTTCAAGTCAAACGCCGGGCTGCTGCTAGGCGCTTCGATTACCGGTTGTCAGTGCTCACACCGTGCCCTACCCTGCGCTGCGTGATGGCCACCAAGAACCCGCCGCGCCAGCGCAGGAAGGGACCGTGACGACTGCGACGCATCCCCACCCCGCCGCTTTGACTTATGATGTGGTCATCATCGGGGGCGCGCTGTCCGGCGCGGCGACGGCCACGTTGCTATTGCGGGAGCGACCGGAACTGCGGGTCCTGATCGTGGAGAAATCCGTGGCGTTCGGCCGGCGCGTGGGCGAGGCCACCGTGGAGGTGAGCGCGTATTTTCTGGGCCGCGAGTTGGGTTTGACCCAGCACCTCAACGAGTCGCATCTGGTCAAGCAGGGGTTGCGCTTCTGGTTTTTCAACGCCGCGTCCACGAGCTTGGCGGATTGCAGTGAGATTGGCGGCCGCTATCTCCCCCGCGTGCCCGCTTATCAACTGGACCGCGCGGTCTTGGATGAGGAACTCCTCAAACGCGCTGCGATGGTTGCCGAAGTCTGGCGACCGGCGCGGGTCGCCGAGGTGAAACTTACCGCCGGGGGAACTCAGACGCTCCTGGTGGACTACCAAAACCAGCGCCACGAAGTCCGGGCTCGTTGGGTGGTGGACGCATCCGGGGTCGCGGCGTTGCTGGCGCGCCAAAATGGCTGGTGGCGGCCGAACACCGAGCACCCCACCACGGCGGTCTGGTCGCGCTGGAAGGGCGTGAAGGACTGGGACGGCCAGGGATTCGCGCAGAAGTATCCGGCGTGGTCGGCCGCGTGCCGCGGCATCCGTGGCACGGCCACGAACCACCTGACCGGCGATGGTTGGTGGGCGTGGCTGATCCCGCTCAAGGGCGGCGACATGAGCATCGGCGTCGTCTTCGATCAGCGGTTGGTGCAATGGCCAGGCGGCGGTTTGTCGGGGCAACAGCTCAAGGATTTCCTCGGTCAACATCCCGTCGGCCGGGAACTTCTGGCCGATGCGCAGCCGATCGAGGGCGACGTGCATTGGCGCAAGAACCTGCCTTACTACAGCACCACGTTTGCGGGTGACGGGTTTGTGCTGGTGGGCGATGCGGCCGGCTTTATTGATCCATTTTACAGCCCCGGCATGGACTGGATTGCCTACAGCACCACCACCGCCGCGCGGTTGATCGCGGCCGAACGGCGGGGCGAGGCGCTGGCCCCGCTGCTCCAACAGCACAACCGGGATTTTTCCGTCTCCTATCACCGCTGGTTTCGCGCCCTGTATTTGAACAAGTATGAGTATATGGGCGACTTCGAGTTGTTGCGGATCGCCTTCCTGATGGACGTGGCACTTTACTACCTGGGAGTTGCGTCCCAGCCCTTTCGGAAAGGTGCCGCAGCGTTTCACCAACCGGTCTTCTCAGAGCCGGAATCGGTTCCGTTCTATCATTTCATGCGGTTCTACAACCATCGGCTCGCCTGCCTGGCGCGGGCACGCCGGAAGCGCGGCGCATTGGGGCAGCGCAACTCGGGCCGGCGATTTTTGTTCAACGGCTTTAATTTCGGCGCGGGCATGGCGCGCCCGATCCTCCGGGCGGTGGGGAACTGGCTTTGGCTGGAATTGACGGAAGGCTGGCGCACCTGGTGGCCCGACAAGCGGGATTCCGACACTCGCATGCCGGCCCCGATGGCGGAACCCGGGGTCTGAAGCGTCTGCGCGCTGTTGGCCCGAAGCCGTGCGGCGTCAGCCATCCCAGCCTGACGTAGAGGGCGGCATCCTGCCGCCCGGAAGCCACGCTGGCCTGCGAAAGCGGGATGGGGATATTCTGTGTGCAGCGCTCAGGCGAGCACCTACATCCGCCGGGCTGGGAAGCGCGGCGCTACGGCAGGCACGGATGCCGGCCACCACGGTTCTGCTTCGGAGCAACGGGCTTTGTCTGAATTCAGAATTTGAACGGGAGCCGCAGACGAGGAGCGCGGCATTCATGCCGCAGAAACGTGCGGGGTCTCACAGCCTTCCCACGGCTCCTTTCCTTCCCAGCCTTCTGCGGCGTGAAC
>VGIE01000262.1 GCA_016867955.1 Betaproteobacteria bacterium | reverse complement strand
TTCATGGCGTTCAGAGCCTTCGGCCGGTTCAGCGTGACGGTGGCGATGCCAGCCTTGAAATCCAGCAACACGGTATCGAACTTGAGGGCGTTGAGATCGAGTGCCTTCTTCTTGCGGGTTGCCATGGGGATTGCCTCTTTCAGGGGTTACTTGCGCAGCAGGTTGCGCTGCAGCTTGCCGGTGACGGTGCGCGGGATGGCCTCGACGAACTCCACCACGCGCGGCACTTCGTAGGGCGCGAGTTTCGTGCGCACCAGTTGCTTGAGTTCGCCCTCCAGCCCGGGTGTGCGCAGCGCCGGGTCGCGCAGCTCGACCACGGCCTTCACCACCTGGCCGCGCTCCCGGTCGGGAATGCCGATCACCGCGGCGATGCGCACCGCAGGGTGGGTTTCGATGCAGGACTCGATTTCATTCGGGCCGATACGGTAGCCGGCGCTGCTGATGACGTCGTCCTTGCGCGAGTTGAACCAGAAGTAGCCGTCGGCATCGCGACGGCCCAGGTCGCCGGTGCGCAGCCAGCCGTCCACCACCTTCTCGGCGGTGGCGTCGGGGCGGCCCCAGTAACCGAGGAAGGCGGCCTGGCTGTCGGCGCGCACGGCCATCTCGCCGACCTCGCCGGCGGGCAGTTCGCGCGGGCCATCGAGCGCGATGATGCTCACCAAGCTGCCGGGATAGGAAAAGCCGGGCGAGCCGGCCTTTACCGGATGCAGGTGGCTGGCGTTGCCGAGGATGCACGAGGCCTCGGTCTGGCCATAGGCCTCGTTGGGGATGGTGCCGAGGCGCTCCTCGGCCCACTCGAGCACCTCCGCGCTGGTCGCCTCGCCGCCGGTCATGATGCTGCGCAGCGCCGGCAGGGGGCCCTTGTAGGTGTCGGAGGCCAGGCGCAGCATGCGCAGCGCGGTCGGCGGCAGGAACGTGTTCTTGACGCCGTGTTCGGCCATCATCTTCATCACCACCTCGGGCTCGAAATGGCGGCCGCGGAACGCGACGATGGGAACGCCCGCGGACCAGGCCGACAGCAGGCAGTCGACGAGGCCCCCCGCCCAGGCCCAGTCGGCCGGGCTCCAGAAGAGATCCCCTCGCTGCGGGAAGCCGCCATGCGCCAAGCCAATGGGCGCTGCATGCGCATCGACCACGCGGTGCGCATGCAGCGCGCCTTTGGGATTGCCGGTGGTGCCGGAGGTGTAGATGATCATCGCCGGCGTTTCCGCACTCACGGGTGCCGGTGCGAGGCGGTCGCTGGCGGTTGCGAGAACCTCGTCCCAGGCCAGGGTGTCGGCGAGCTTCGCCTTCGCATGCACGACGATCCAGCGGCACTGCCGGCGGACCTCGGGGATGTCGGCAATGCGCGGCCACAGGTCGGCGTCGATGATGCCCACGCGCGCGCCGCTGTCGCTGACACGGTGCGCGATGGCGTCGCTGCCGTGCACGATGCTGATCGGCACGGCAATGGCGCCAAGGCGATACACCGCCAGGTGGGCGGTGCCGGCGGCCGGGCTCTGCGGCAGGCCGACGATGACGCGGTCGCCGAAGGCGACGCCCAGCCCCTTCAGCGCACTGCCGAGGCGGCGTGATGCCTGCCCGAACTCGGCGAAGCTGATCCAGCGCGGCGCATCGCCGGTGAGGTCGAGCATGGCGCGCCGCGCCGGGTCCGCGGCCCAGCGGTCGCAGGCCGCCTGCGCAATGGCATAGTCGGGCGCCACCGGCCGGCCCAGTGCGTCGCGGGTGCGGAAATAGGCCTGGATGCGTGCGCGCTCGGCATCGGTCAGTGTTCGGTCGGGTCTGGCTGTCATGCGGAGGGTCCGTTCTTGTCGATTTTCGGGGTGACGCGCTGTTCGCGGCACGGGCGGGCCTGGATCATCGGTTCAGCGCACGCGCTACGGGATCGGCACGTGGTTGGCCAAGGCCAGTTCGCCCATCCGGTGGCGCGTTCATGTTGCACACCCATCCTTTCGCGCGAGTGACTTGTGTCGCGCATCTAGTTTGCGTCGAGCATGCTTTTGCGCAGGTCGCGCTTGAGCACCTTGCCGTAGGCATTGCGCGGCAGCGTGGCGACCCAGGCAAAGCGCTTGGGCCGGCGGTAATCGGGCAGGTGGTTGCGGCAGTAGTCGACCAGCAGCGCCTCGTCGAGCGGCTGCCCGCTCTCGCTGACCAGTACGGCGGTCACCATCTCCCCCCATTTCGGGTGCGGCAGGCCGATCACGGCGGCCTCCTTGATGCCCTTGAATCCGAGCAGCGCCTCCTCGACCTCGCGCGCGTAGACGTTGGAGCCGCCGCTGATGATCATGTCCTTCTTGCGGTCGACGAGGTAGAGGTAGCCGTCGGCGTCGAAGCGGCCAACATCGCCGGTATGCAGCCAGCCGTTGCGGATGGACTCGGCGGTGGCTTCAGGGCGGTTCCAGTAGCCCAGCATGGTCTGCGGCGCCTGCAAGGCGATCTCGCCCGCCTCCCCCTGTGGCAGGTCACGGCCGTCATCATCGACGATGCGCACCTTCACGCCGGGGATGGCGCAGCCGGCCGAACGGATGAGGTGCGCGGCGCTGCCGTCGGCGATGCGCGCATGGTCGCGGCGGTCCATCAGGGTGAAGAACATCGGCGACTCCATCTGGCCGAAGGACTGCACCAGCACGCCGCCGAAGCGCGCCAGCGCGCCCTTGAGCGTGCCCGGGTCGATGGGCGAGCCGGCATAGTAGATGGTCTTGAGATCAGGGTGACTGTTCGGCGCGGGCCTTGCCTCGGGATCCGGCGTGTCCAGCAGAATCTGGATCATCGAGGGCACGAGGAAGGTGTTGGTGACGCGCTCGTCGCGCATCAGCTTGAGGATGCGCGCGGGCTCGAATCGGGTCACCACCACGTTGACCCCGGCGCTGGCCAGTGTCGGCAGCAGCAGGAAGCCGGCGCCGTGGGTGAGCGGCGCGGCGTGCAGGGTCACTTCGGCCTCGCCGTACCCGAGCAGCCGGCGCGTGGTGTCGGACACCGCGTACCAGGAGCGGTGCGGCAGCATCACGCCCTTGGGCAGGCCGGTGGTGCCGCTGGTGTACATCAGCGAGGCGAGGTCTTCCGGCGCCCTGGCCGCGGGCTCGGCGGGGTCGGCCATGGCAAGGAATTCATAGTCGAACTTCGGCGCGGCCAGCGTCCCTGTTGCGCGCATCGCGGCGACACCCAGCTCCGGCACGCCCACCAGTGCCTCGCGGCCCGCAAACAGCGCGTCCTGCGCGATCAACAGGCGCGCGCCCGAATCCTTCAGCATGTGCAGCAGCTCGGATTCCAGCAGCCGGATGTTCATCGGCACGGCCACCATGCCGGCCGTGGCGACGCCGATGAAACTCTCGACGTACTCGCGCGAATTGGGCAGCAGCAGGGCCACGCGGTCGCCGGGCTTCAGCCCGCGTGCGAGCAGGCCGCCGGCAATGCGCCGCGCGCGCAGCCAGAGCTCGGCGTAGGTCAGCGAGAGACTTCCACCGGGCGCATCGGAATCGACCAACGCGATGCGCTGCGCTGAGAGCGAAGCAGAGCGGGCGAGGATGTTTGCAAGGTTCATGGACAGGGCAATCTGGCGATGAATTGGTGAGCGTCGTGGTGCGCCGTATAGTGTCGAGATGTCGCGTAATGGTGATGGCTACTCGGCCTGGATGCCGACGCTTTTCGCAATCTCGGCATAGGTGCGCGCCATGCCGGCGAGGGCGCGTGCAGCGTCCTCCGGCGTACCGCCGACGACATCGAGGCGCATCTTGGCATATTGCGCCTTCACCTCAGGCTGCTGCAGCGCCTGTGCAGCCGCGGCGTTCAGGCGGTCGATGACGGGGCGCGGCGTGCCGGCGGCGACGTTCAAGGAATAGGCGACGCCGCGGATCTCGGGATGCCCCAGTTCGCCGAAGGTCGGCGCGTCGCGGTAGCTGGCGCGGCGCGCGGCGCCGGTGACGGCCAGCGCGCGAAAACCCTCCCCCAGCCCGATGGCGGAGCCCTCCGACATGAAGCCCATCTGCACCTCGCCCGCGCCCACCGAGCTGATGTAGGCGCCGCCCTCCTTGTAGGGGATGTAGACGATGTTGAGGCCGGCGGAACGGATCAGCGCCTCCGAGAGCAGCCGCACGGCGGTGCTCGAGGCGCCGTAGTTGAGCTTGCCGGGATTGGCCTTCGCATGCGCGACGAAATCGTTGAAGTTC
>VGIE01000261.1 GCA_016867955.1 Betaproteobacteria bacterium | reverse complement strand
TGCTGCCGCGTCGTCGGCATGTGCAGGGAGGCCGTGGCGCCGGCACCCCACAGCACCACCGTTTCCGGCCAGGTCGCGACGTTCGGGCTTGGCATTGGTCTACCGCCGACGGCCCACATGGCGGTTTGCGCGGCATGCACCCTCACCCCGCCCCTCTCCCGCGCGCGGGAGAGGGAGACGACGGGCGTCCTGCCTACCTTTTCCGTTAGCAGGAGAGGTCGCGAGCGAAGCCTCGCGGATGATGGTGGTGGGTGCATTGCCCATATCGGATGCCCTTCGCTAACGGTCCGAAAGCAGCTCGACGTCGGTCAAGGTGGCGTGCGGTCCCTCTGGAGAATGCGAGATCCCCTGCAACCTGACGATGATGCAGCGTCGCTGCTCCAGTGCAAATCGGGCCAATGCGCATAGCGAACAACAGCATGTGGCGGAGCATGAGCATGGTTCCTTGCATGAACGCTTGGCGAAGGTCGCACGTACGGGCGCCTGAACAAGGCATGCCCGATGACAAGTACGAGAACTGGTGCAGCTTGCGGGGCCTCTCTGGTCCTCGATCAGCAGCAGCCGGTCGCGCAGTTGCGGATCGAAGCCGAGCAGAATGGTGTTGCCGGGGCTGGCCGGCAGCGGCAGCGGGCTCTGCGGCGGCGGTCCCAGCATCGCCTCGCAAGAGGTCGCGCCCACTCGCAGAGAAAGGACCGAGACATAGGCGACATAAGCAGTCGCATTTCCGTCGGGATTCTTCGGAGTCTGGCAGTTAGAGGCGGCCGGAACGGTATTGTTGGTCATCGTTGGCTCCTGCATCAGCCGCCGGTCTGCCGGTCCCAGGCGGCGAGGACGAGGCGTTGGGTGCGGTATTCGCCATAGGCGCGGATTTCGTTGGTCTTCAGCACGCGGAAGGTTTCGGAAGGGTAGTCCGTCCCTTTGATGTCCGCCGGGTCGAGGATGTAGCGCAACTCTTCGCGGGTCAGGCCGTATTTGCGGGCGAAGAAGGCGTCGAGTTCGGCGCGAAGCTCGGCACGGCGGGTCTCATCCCAGGCGAAGGGCGGGCCGGCATGGCCCAGGTCCCGGGCCCAGGGGCGCATGGCGTGGCTGGTGTAGGTGAGTTCCAGCACGCGCGGTGTGATGTAGGCAAGATCGGTGGCGGTGAAGGCGGAGGGAGGGAGGACTGGGAGTTGCTTGAGATAGCTGTAGGTCAGATGCGTCCCGCCTATCGACAATCGCGCAATGAAATCGAGCGGCAGCGACGTCCAGAGGGCAAGCGCCACCGATGCCATCTCTGCTTCGGCGCGAAGATAGAAAAGGGGCATGGTGTGACCCACGCCCACCCTCGGCATGACCGCCGCGATCACCGTGCGCTCGTTCGTTGCGTTCGTGATATCACGCCAGCCCATCAGCCAGCGCGGCTGTTTGCGCGCGACCAGGGCGGCGGCGAGCGCCAGCGGCTCTTCGGGGCCGTCGCGGAGAAAGCGCACGTCCTCCGCGGTCAGCGGCGTCTCGCGCTGCATCTCGGCGCCATGGGCGATCGTCCTGGGTTCGCGCAGGAAGCGTTCGAGCGGCATTCCCAGATGCGTGCGCCAGGCATGGCCGCGGCCGAGCATGCCCGTCAGATCGTCCGCCTGCGCCGCGCGCCCCTGCTGGGCCGCGACATACCCGGTCAGCCATTCCGCCAGCGCCTTCAGGCAGCGTTCCGCATTGGCCTCGCGCAGCGCCCGTTTGAGGCTCGCCGGCACGCGCGCCGCGCGCAGTCCGACTTCGCGCTCGGGCACCCAGTAGCGCGGGTCCGGCTCGAAGGCGGGGTTCCGCTTTTCCGCCAGCGTGCAATCGCGCGCGCTGTCCTCATCCTCGCCCCTCCCGCCCGCATAGGTCGCCCAGCGGTGATCGAAATGATGGATCATCTTGGCTTCGTAGAGCGGCACGCGGCGCTCCACCGCGCCATCGGCCTCGCGCACCCAGTCGGTGCCCTCGCGCGTCCAGCCTTCGTCGAGAAGCTGCGCTTCTGTCCTGAAATGCTCCGAGGCGGAGGTCATGTTAAAGAGGCCCTGCTGAAACGTAATTCCCCAAGGGTTCAGGTCGCCGCCCTGGTCGGCCGGCCGCTCCTCGATTAGCACCGGCACGCGCTCGTAAATGCTCGCGGTCAGCGCCGCGTCGGCCCGGCTGCGGAAAACCGGGGCGGTCCTGGTGTTGGGGTTGATGCGGCGGATCTGGGCCGCGCTCAGGGTGAAGCGGCGCTCGGCCTCGTCCAGTTGACCAGCGTCGGTCAAGAAAAAGGCAAAACCCGCGCGCTCGGCCGCGCCCATGGCGAGGATGCAAAATTTCATACGGCTGTCTACAGCCGGGAACAGTCCCTTGCGATTCTCGAAGTCGATGAGTTGCGTCAGGCGCTTCCTTGTCACCAGATCGCCGAAGAAGGCGGCGGTCGAACTGTCCGTCGCGATGCCGGTGGGCACGATGACGCCGGAACGGCCCTCGGGGCGCGCCAGCCGCGCGAAATGCTCGGCGAACAGCGCGTAGGTATTGATCTTGCCGACCGCCGTCAGATCGAAGCGTCCAGAAGCGCGGAAGAACTCGTTGGCCGCATCATACGCACGCCTATCCCGCACAAACTCGTCCCATAGCCGGCGGTTGTCATCTCTCAGGCGAGCAATAGCCTTCTTTCGTGCGTCGCCCGGCATGGCCGCAATGTCAGGCGATCTCGCAGCAAAATACTCCTGCTCTCCCAGTTGAAGGACCTCCCACGGCGGATTGCCGATCGCCGCGTCGAAGCCGCCGCGCGCGAAGACATGCGGGAATTCGAGCGGCCAATGAAAGGCGCGGACAGCGTGCGCGATGCCGTCGGCCACGGCGACCAGCGGGCCATAGACCGGCTGGCCGCGCGCCGCCGCCCAGACATGATCGGTCAGCGGCAGGACCGGCCGGGCCAGCTCCGCCGGTCCCGGCCGGCCGCCGGTCTTGCCCGCGAAAAAGGCGGCGACATAGCAGTCGCTGGCAATCTTCAGGTTCAGCCAGTTGCGCCCCGCATGCAGCCGCGCGAAGGCGGTGCGCTTGGCGGCAATCTCCGCAAGGGTGTCTTCCGGCATGCCGGCCAGCGCCCGCGCCGCGTCGATCAGGCCGGCTGGCGGCTTCAGCTCGGCAAGGAAGCCGGTCGCCCCCTTGCCCGCGCGCTGCTGCTTGTTGTGCCTGCCATAAGCCTTCGCAGTGTCCTTGTCGTCGCCGGTCAGCGGCTTGTAGGCCTCATCGGGAATGCCCTTGCTCAGCATCTCGTAGTCGAACACGCCGATCAGGCTGTCGCCGCAGCGGACATGTGCGTCGAGGAAGGTGAGCGGCTTGCCCGGCTCCAGCGCTTCGATCCACAAAGCCACCTTGCAGAGTTCGACGGCCAGCGGATTGCGGTCGACGCCGTAAAGGCAGCGCGACACGACCTCGCGCAGAGCATGGCGGTAGTCGGCCGCCGACGGCACGCCGCCGGCGCGATGGCGCGCCACGCGCGCGGCGATGCGCCGGCCCGCCGCCAGCAGGAAGTGCCCGGAGCCGGCGGCGGGATCCAGCACGCTGAGCGACAGCAGCGCCCCGGCCTTGTCCTCCGCCCCGGCCTCGGCGCGGTCCAGCACCGGATCGAGGGTGGCATCGAGCAGCACCCGCACCAAGGCATCGGGGGTGTAGTAGGAGCCGGTGGTCTTGCGCGCGTGGCCCCTGCCCTCGGCGCCGCTGGCGAAGGTGAGCCGCCGGCCGCCCGCCTCGCGCCGGGGCGTCAGTTCCAGAAGGCTTTCATAGACCGAGCCCAATTCCTCCGTCTCCATGTCGCGCCAGTTGACGCGGGCGAGGCCGCGGTCCTGGCGCAGCCAGGCGAGGCGGAAGACGGCATCGAGCAGGGCCGCGTTGCCGAGCCGGCAGGCGTCGAGGTTCGGCGTCTCGCCGGGCGCGAACAGGCCACCCAGCGCCGGCAGGGCAAGCCGGTGCTCGCCCGTCGCCAGCGCCCGGAACACCAGTTTCAGCCCCTCGTGGAGGTCGTGGTGGCGGTCGCGGCCGGCATGGCGCAGCGAGCGCTCGCGCAGGCGGGCCAGCGAATAGCCCTGGGCGTACAGGCGCCGCGCGCCGGCATCCCGGCCGTTCTCGGCCGGCGGGTGCAAGAGCCCGCGATCCTCGGCCGCCAAGAGAAAGATCAACCGATAGA
>VGIE01000260.1 GCA_016867955.1 Betaproteobacteria bacterium | reverse complement strand
CGCTGGCAAGAATGATGACATTGCCGATGCCCTTGCCAGCCGCCACCGTCTCGGACAGCACCGGGCCGACGAAGGCCCGGGAGCCGGCGATCTTCGGTGACGCGAAGAAATACGGCAGGGCGCGCGAAATCGAGGATCGGGGTTTCCCGCGCGGCCAGCCGGCCATCGCTCGGTGGTCGGGCCGACACCTGCCCGTGATCGCCCACGCGTTCGGCGACCGTCTTCTGAAAGCGCGCGCTGCCGAACCGCAGGTCAAGGATCGACTCGCCAGGACGACGGTCGGCTGATTCCGGGCTCTTTGTTCGCGGTCCCGCGGCACGGCGGCCGGCCGCCGCCGCGTCAGGCATGCCGGAGCCGCAAGCCGGGGCGTGGCCAGTCAGCCTCCAGCAGGAGCCCGGCGTGCGAGGAGGTGATGTAGGCCTTTTGCATGCCGGCGCCGCCGAAGCAGATGTTGGTGGCGTGGTGGTTGGGCATGGCGACGAACGCCAGCTCACCGCCCTCGGGACGGCACACCGAGATGCCACCGATGTCGAGCGTGCCTATGCAAATGTTGCCGCCCGCCTCCACGGCCAGCGAGTCATAGCGCCGCCAGGTCGAAGACGAGAACAGCAGCCGGCCACCATGCGGCGGGCAGGGTTCGGGGCCGCGCGCGACTTCACCAGGCGCGCTGATGTCCCAGGCCCACAGGCGGCAGGTGGCCGACTCGGCGACGTATAGCGTCTTCCCGTCGGGCGACAGCCCGACGCCGTTGGGCTGCCACATCGGGAACAGCACCTCGCGCACCATTGATCCATCTGCCCTCGCATAGCACACCGCGCCGAAGTCGAACTGGCGGCCGCGCGACTTGCCGAGGTCGGTGAACCAGAAACCGCCATGGGCATCGAAGACGATGTCATTGGGGCCGCGCAGGGGACGACTGCCGTCGGTGTGGTAGAGCACGTCGAACTTGCCCGTGTCGAGATTGACGCGCTCGATGCGGCCCGAGGTGTAGTCCGCGGGCGTGCCCATGGGCTCGATCCTGCCGTGGACCTCGCGCCAATTGAAGCCGCCGTTGTTGCACACGTAGGCATGCCCGTCGGGGCCGATGGCCGCGCCATTGGGCCCGCCGCCGAGCTTCGCGACGTAGTGCTTCTTCCCGTCGGGCTGCACGCGCGTGAGCGTGCCGCGGCGGATCTCCACCACGAGAAAGCTGCCGTCGGGCAGGCAGACCGGGCCTTCGGGGAACTGCAGGTCGTCGGTGATGACTTTCAATGTCCCTCCCCATCATGTGGCACGCCCGCGGTCACCGCCGGTTCCCGCTCCGCCGGGCCGCCGGCCCGGACGCAATGCGCTTTCGTCGGCCACGCGGTGCAATCACCAGGGCTTGTCGCAATCGTGGGATGCCCCTCGCGCCTCCCCTGCACCGGGGCCCGTTTCGGCAATACCGGGATAGCCTCTACTTCTTTGCGACGATGCGCAGGTGCGACTTCAGGCTCTTCACGCCGTCGAGCGCCCGGATCTTGGATTGCGCCAGCGCGGACTCCGCGGCGCTCTGCGCCACGCCCATCAGCACCACGTGGCCGGCCACCGACTTCCAGCGCATGTTGACCGAGGAGATGCCCTTGGTGACGGTCAGCGTGGCGTTGATCTTTTCCTCGACGACGGTAGCGCCGACGAAGCTGGTGTCGGCCGCGACGCGCAGCTCGTTCTTCAGCGAGTGGATGCGCTTGTCGCGCACGACAACCTCCTGCACGCGCTTCTTCGTCGCCTCGTCCTTCACGAAACCGGCGATGACGGCATGCTGCGCGAAGACCAGCAGGCTGACGCCCTCCCATTCCGCCTTCTTGTCGTCGAGCAGGGCCTTGCTGGCGCCCGCGGCGATCTCGGCATCGGTGGCGACTTCCGCCTTGGTGCGCATGTCGAGCGTGGTGGAAACCGCCTTGCTGACGAGGCTGGTGAGCGGGTCGATGGCGGCCAGGGCGGGCGGCGCGAAGAAGGCCGCGAATGGAAGCAGGATTGTCGCGATACCTCGAAGTGCGTTCATGCGGGCCTCCGCTCTCCAGTGACGCAGGCGCCGGCAGGGCTTGCCGCTCCGGCCGGCCGCCTCATGACCGCCGAAGCGTCCTCAACTTTCGCCTTGCGACAGTCAGCCTGCGCTGTAACCCGCGCGCTCATCCATCACTCTACCGTAACGGACTTAGCCAGATTACGGGGCTTGTCGACGTCATTTCCCCGCTGGAGCGCCGCATGGTACGCGAGCAGCTGCAGCGGGATGGTGTGCAGGATGGGGGACAGGATGCCGGCGTGGTCGGGCATGCGGATGACGTGGACTCCATCGCTCGCGGTCATGCGCGTGTCCTGGTCGGCCAGGACATGCAGCTCGCCGCCGCGGGCGCGCACTTCCTGCAGGTTGGATTTCAGCTTCTCGATCAGCGCGTCATTCGGCGCGATGGCCACCACCGGCATGTGCTCGTCCACCAGCGCGAGAGGCCCGTGCTTCAACTCGCCCGCGGCATAGGCCTCGGCGTGGATGTAGGAGATTTCCTTGAGCTTGAGCGCGCCTTCCATGGCGATGGGGTAGTGGATGCCGCGACCGAGGAACAGCGCGTGGTGGCGGCCGGCGAACTTCTCCGCCCACACCTTCACCAGGGGCTCGACCTGCAGCACGCTGGCAAGCGCAGTGGGCAGGTGGCGCAGCGAATCGAGCAGGTCGCCCTCGCCTTCGGCCGACAGGCGCCCACGCAGCTTGGCCAGCACCATGGTGAGCAGCGCCAGCACCGCCAGCTGCGTGGTGAAGGCCTTGGTCGAGGCGACGCCGATCTCCGGCCCGGCGCGCGTGAGGAAGCGCAGGCCGGAGGCGCGCAAGAGGGCCGACTCGGGCACATTGCAGATGGAGAGGCTGTGCCGGTGGCCGATGGCCTTGGCGTGCTGCAGGGCGGCCAGCGTGTCCGCGGTCTCGCCCGACTGCGAGATGGTAATGACCAGCGCCTTCGGGTCGGGCACGGAGTCGCGGTAGCGGTACTCGCTGGCGATCTCGACATTGCAGGGGATGCCGGCGAAGCCCTCCAGCCAGTACCGCGCCACCATGCCGGCATGGAAGCTGGTACCACAGGCGAGGATGAGCACGGAGTCGATGTCGCGAAAGACCTCCTCGGCATCGGCGCCAAAGAGCTGCGGGGCGACCGAATGCGCGTTGGTGACCATCTCCAGCGTGTTGGCCACCGCCATGGGCTGCTCGAAGATCTCCTTCTGCATGTAGTGGCTGTAGGGGCCCAGCTCCACGGCGCCGGCGGTCAGCTGGGAGACGAATACCGGCCGCGCGACGGTGTTGCCCCTTGCATCGCAGATGGTGTGTCCGCCAAGGGTGATCTCGGCGACGTCGCCGTCCTCGAGGTACACCACGCGCTGCGTGACCTGGATGAGTGCCGAGGTGTCGGAGGCGGCGAAGTTCTCGCCGTCGCCCAAGCCGAGCAGCAGCGGCGCGCCGTGGCGGGCGACGATGAAGCACGACTTGTCGGATTCGGACACCACGGCGATGGCGTAGGCGCCGATGAGCTCGGCTACGCTCTTCTTCACGGCGTCGAACAGCGTGTGTTCCGCACTCCGCCCGCCCTGCAGGTTGGAATGGACGAGGTGGGCGATGACCTCGGTGTCGGTGTCGGAGACGAACGCATAGCCCTTGGCACGCAGCCTTTCACGCATGGCATCGTGGTTTTCGATGATGCCGTTGTGCACCACTGACACGCCGCCCGACACATGCGGATGGGCATTGCGCTCCTCGGGCGCGCCGTGCGTCGCCCAGCGCGTGTGCGCGATGCCGAGCGCGCCCGATACGGCATCGGCCTGCGCGAATTTCTCCAGCTCGGCGACGCGGCCGGTGGAGCGGATGCGCCGCAGGGCGCCGCCGTCGACCACGGCAAGGCCGGCCGAGTCGTAGCCGCGATACTCGAGACGCTTCAGGCCCTCGAGCAGGATGGGAACGGTGTTGCGTTTGGCGATGGCGCCGACGATGCCGCACATGCTCGGGTTACTCCGGGGTCACAAGCTTATTATTATCAATTTATAATATTACTTGGCTATAATAATGCCTGTATGAGGATATTATTATCAGGCATAACGGCTATTCCTTCGGCGTCTTCAGCGGCCGCCGCCAACCCGGCTTGTACACCTGCTCCGCCCGGGTCAGCGCGAGGCCGCCGGGCGGGACGTC
>VGIE01000259.1 GCA_016867955.1 Betaproteobacteria bacterium | reverse complement strand
GTGCTCTCCAGCGGTTCGACGTATGGATCGAGCCGGCCCTCATCGCTGAATGGTCAAGGCTGATGAGCGGCTATGCCGAGAAGCAAGGACGAAAGCTGTCGGATGCCAAGATCGCCCCGGCGATGACGTGGTCTGAGCCAAGCCGTGATGTGCGGATTGCCAGAGAACAAGCCATCAGGCTCATTGATTCTGGAAACCTGCATTGTGTCTGGAGCGGTCGCACGCTTTCCGCTGACGCACTTGATATCGACCACTGTTTCCCCTGGGCCGCCTGGCCTTGCGACGATCTCTGGAATCTCCTGCCGGCGCATCGCACCGTAAATCAGAACCAAAAGCGCGATAAGCTGCCGGGAGTCGAGGTCCTGCGATCGGCGCAAGACCGAATCCAGGAGTGGTGGGAGCGGGGATATTTGAAGGCAGGAAATCATGTATTGCCCGAGCGGTTCATGACCGAAGCGAGGGCGACCCTACCGATTATCGAGCACGCCGAGTTTCAGCTCGACGATGTCTTCGCTGCGCTGAACATGCGGCAGATCCGACTGAAATACGATCAGCAGGTGCCGGTTTGGGAGCCCGAAGTTCTCAAGCGGCCGACTTGAAGCGCTCGAAGCGCAGCGCAAGTCGGTCGCGATCAGGCCGAGCCGTGGTGTCCAGGTCCAGCAAGAGAGAGTTCCGGACATCGGTCATTCTGACCGAAACGCAGTTCAAGCGTGTCCGAGAAGTCGCGCGAGAGAACGACGCGTCGATTGCATGGGTTTTGCGCCAAGCAGTCGACCGCTACTTGGAGACGCCAAGCGCTGGATCGGCGCAACAGCGTGGAAAGCCGCAAGGAAAGACGAAAGAGCGCTAACGTGTAAATCGAAACGTCCGTGGGGAGAGCAATGAGAAATCAGACGAAAGATATGTCCCCATGACTTCCTTTCGCTTTTTCCATGCCGCCGACATTCATCTCGACAGCCCGCTACGGGGCCTTGCAGGCCTGGAAGGTAGCGCTGTCGCGCGGGTGCGCACCGCGACCCGCGAGGCGCTTGATACGCTGGTCCGACTGGCCATCGAGAAAGAGGTCGATTTCCTTATCATCGCCGGGGACCTGTATGACGGCGACTGGCGGGACTACAAGACCGGGCTGTTCTTCGCCGCGCAGATGGGACGGCTCAACAAGGAAGGTATCCCGGTCTACCTGCTCCACGGCAACCACGATGCCGAAAGCCATATCACCCGGCGGCTCGAACTGCCCGATAACGTGCATGTCTTCGGCACACGCAAGCCGGAGACATTTGCGCTCGACGAGCTGAAAGTCGCGCTGCACGGGCAGAGCTTCCGGCAGCGCGTCGTTACCGACAATCTTGTGCCCGACTACCCGGCGCCCGTTTCCGGTGCCTTCAACATCGGCGTGCTGCACACGGGGCTCGGCGGCATGGGCGGCCACGAGAACTACGCCCCGTGCGCTATAGAAGACCTGACCAACAAGGGCTACGACTATTGGGCGCTGGGGCACGTCCATCAGGCAAGCGTGCTGCACGACAAGCCCCGCGTCGTGTTTCCCGGCAACCTTCAGGGCCGCCACGCCCGCGAGACCGGTGCCAAGGGCGCAAACCTCGTCAGCGTCGAGGATGGTGACATCGTCGAGCTGACTACGGTCCCCTGTGACGTGGTGCGCTGGGCAGTGCTGACGGTTTCAACGGACAATGCCAAGAACGTAGGCGACGTGATCGATCGAGGTCACGACGCCGTGAAAGCCGCTGCCAATGAAGCCGACGGGCGGCTTCTGGCCTGCCGTATTGTGTTGGAAGGTCGGACCGCTGTTCACGATCAGCTCGTTGCCTCTGAAGATCGGATGCTGGCCGAAGGCCGCGCTGGTGCCCTTGGCCTTGGCGATGAAGTCGCCTGGGTAGAAAAGGTGGTCATCAGCACCGAGCCTGAGGTCGATGCACAGACGCTGGCAGAGCGCGAAGATGCTATCGGTGAGCTACAGCGCATGTTGCAGGAAGCCAAGGGGGACAAGGACCTGCTGGCGAAGATCGAGGACGATATCGGTAGGCTCGTGCGCCAACTGCCCCACGAGGTTCGCGGCGACATCGACGACAGCGTGTTGAAGACCGCTGTTGACGGCGATTATGCCGCGCTGATCGGCGAGGTTTCCCAGTATCTCTCCGCACGGCTCACGGCACAGGGGGATTGAGCGTGCGGATACGCCGGCTCGATCTGCTGCGCTACGGCCACTTCACCGAGAGGTCGCTTGAGCTGCCTGCCGGCACGTCGGACTTCCACATCATCTTCGGCCCGAATGAGGCCGGTAAGTCCACGGCGCTGTCCGCCATCGAGGATCTTCTGTTCGGCATCCACGGGCAGACGCCGTTCGGGTTTCTGCATGACTACGGCAGCATGCGGATCGGCGCCATTCTGGAGAACGGCGGCGATGTGCTGGAGGTGCTGCGGAGAAAGGGCAACAAGGACACGCTGCTGGGACCGGAAGGTTCGCCGGTGCCCGGTGGGGAGGCGGTACTTCGCCCCTACCTTGCCGGCGCGGACCGAACGTTTTTCGAGCGCATGTTCAGCCTTGACCACACTCGCCTTGAAGCCGGCGGCCGGGAAATCCTGGAGGCCAAGGACGACGTCGGTCAGACGCTGTTCTCCGCCGGTGCCGGTATCGGAGGTCTGCGGGAGCGGTTGACCCGGCTTTCCACCGAGGCGGACAGCTTGTGGAGTCCGGGGCGGCGGGCGCGGCGTCGCAGGTTCTCCATTGCCGAAGACAAGCTGGATGCCGCCCAGCGGGAGCTGCGCGAGCAGACGCTCAGTGCCACAAAATGGCGGGAGCTGAAAAACGCGTACGAAGGGGCCGAAGAGGCCTACGGCAACATCGACAAGGCGATCAGCGACGCGACAACCAGTCGGAACCGGCTGAGCCGGATGCGACGGGTGTTTCGGGATCTGCGGCGAAAGCAAGAGCTGGACAGGCTTCTGGAGGAACTCGGCGACGTGATTGCCCTGCCTGAGGACGCGGCCGGGCTTATTGCAGAGGCTGAGCGCAAGGATGCCGAGGCGGCTGCGCGTATCGGCACGCTGGCGGAACAGCTTCAGCGCGCCGAAGAGGCGCTGGAAAAGCTAACTTACGACGAGACGATTATCCAGCGGGCCGCGGATGTCCGCCAAGCCTGCGAGAGACGCATCGAGATTCGCGCTGAGAAGGCTGATCTGCCTAAGCGCGAGGCCGAGCTTCATGCCGCGGAAAGCAAGCTGAAAGACGATGCCGCGGAACTTGGCTGGCGGGATGGGAACTCAGTCGCGCTGATCGGGCGCATTCCACCGCGGCCGAAGGTCAGTGTCGTGCGATCGCTGCTCAACCAGAAAGGTGAGCTGGAGAGCGATGTTTCCGGCAAGGCACGGCTACTGGAAGAAGCGAAAGAGGAGTATGCCGGACTGAAGGACAAGCTTGCCGAGGCCGGTGAGCCTGTTGACACGTCACGGATGGCCATCGTGCTGAAGAGCGTGCGCGAACAGGGTGACATCGCCGGTCGGGTGCGCACTGCGGCAGAGGGGCTGAAGAACGCCAGGAGCTGGGTAGCCCGGCGGCTTGGTGCACTTGATCCCGGTGTTGGCGATGAAGCGGCGCTGACCGGCATGAGTGTGCCGGCGCAGGCCAAGGTGCAGGCGCAGCGTGAAAAGCAGGATGACTGGCAGCGGCGGCTGAAGGAAACGCAGCAGCGGGCTGCATCCGTTCAGCAGGAGCTGGACGGTGCCGTTGCAGCCCTTGAGCGGGCTATACGCGATGAGCAGGTGGTCCCCACCGAAGAACTGAAGGACGCGCGTGGTCGCCGCGACGCTGTGTGGCATCTGGTGAAGCTCAAGCACATCGACGGGCAGCCGATCCCGCCGGAGCAGGCCGCGCAGTACAAGGACGAGATCGAGGACCTGGCCGGCGCCTTTGAGCCTGCCGTCGTCAGGGCCGATGAGCTGGCCGATCGGCGCTTCGACCATGCCGAAGCCGCCGGGCGCATCGCCGAGATCAAGCGCAAGGTCGAGGAGCAGAAAACGCTTCTCGGTCAGGTGCAGGACAACGAGAAGAAACTCGTGGAGGAAGGCAAGCAGCTGAAAGCCGATTGGGCCGCGCGGTGGATCGGGGCGCCGTTTGAGCCGGAAGCGCCTGAGACCATGCTGGAATGGCTTGAAGATCGGGACAAGGTGGTGGAGGCCATTGAAGCGCGGGACGAAGCTG
>VGIE01000258.1 GCA_016867955.1 Betaproteobacteria bacterium | reverse complement strand
TACCGACCACCGGCACCTGTGGCGATCAACCCGCAACCACCCGTCTTGGAACAAGCGGCCGCTCTGCAGAAAAGTGCGTCAATGAACCCGGCACAAAAAACCAGTCAGGCCATCGAGGGGGAGCGTGCGTCGTGCCGGCAACCGGATTCGCATCACTGTGCAGCTCATCGACGGCGAGGCGGATCGCCACATCTGGGCCGAGCGCTACGACCGCGAGCTGGAGGACAGCTTCGATCTGCAGGACGAGATGACGCGCGCCATTGTTGCCGTGCTGCCGGGGCGGGTGGAGGCCTCGAAGCGCGAGCGTGCGGCGCGCAAGCATACCGGCAACATGGCGGCCTATGAATGCGTGGTCACCGCGAAGCTGCTGCACCATCGCTCCAACCGCGCGGACAATGCCAAAGAACAGGGTCTGATTGCCCGCGCCATCGAGCTTGAGCCTCAATATGCGCACGCCCACGCGTGGCGGGCGTGCATTCTCGGCCAGACCTGGGTCTGGGGGTGGTACGAGGACCGAGCGGCCACGGAGGCCGAGGTCGAGCGCGAACTGGCGATCGCCGTGTCGCTGGACGACAACGACAGCGACCTGCACCGCCTGCTCTCGGCGGTCTCGCTGGTGCGCAACATGCACGACGAGGCGGCGTTTCACCAGCAGCGCTCCCTGAGCCTGAATCCCAACGACGGCCTGATCGTGGTGCAGCAGGGAGAGGACCTGACCTGGATGGGGCAGGGGATGGAAGGCAGCGAGTGGATCCGGAAGGCCATGCGCCTCAATCCGTTCCATCCGGACCGCTTCTGGAGCCACCTCGCTCGCGCCTGGTTCGTGGCACGCCGATATGCCGACGGCGTCGCGGCGCTCCGGCACATCAATGCCAAGAACGACCAGCAGCTCGCCCTGCTCGCTGCCTGCCATGCCGGGTTCGGCGACATGGATGCTGCGGGTGCCTGTGTGAGGGAGGTCATGGCAAAGCTTCCCGTGTACACGCTGGGCGGGAACGTGATCCCGTTCCTGCACTACAAGCACGAAGCCGACCTGGCGCATTACGTTGACGCCCTGCTCAAGGCGGGATTCACGGCCTGACCGTCTGGAGGTTCAGTCGCGCCGCCGGTGCGTGGTATAACGGGCCGGCTTCGCAAACCCGAGGGGAATCCAGTGGCACTGACGCACGTACTGACACCGATTCGGGTCGGCCCCGTCGAACTTCGCAACCGCGTGGGGCGCACCGCCCACGGCACGCGCCTGGCGTTCTATTCCTTCGACGACCTCACCGAGTTCCACCTGCGCCGCGCCGAGGGCGGGGTGGGGCTGACCGTCATCGAAATCCTCGGCGTGCACCCGACCACGCCGGCATCGCTCAACGTGTTCAACCCGGCGCATGCCGACGGCTACCGGCGCATGATGGAGCGCCTGAAGCCCACCGGCATGAAGACATTCCAGCAGCTGTGGCATGGCGGCCACCATGTGCTGCCGGTGGACGGCTCGCCGCCGTGGTCCTGCTCCGACCAGCCTAGTCCCGAGGCGGGCATCGTGCCCATTGCCATGACCCGGGCCATGATCGACGAGATCATCGCCGCGTACGCCGACGCGGCGAGGAAGTGCGAGGAATGGGGACTGGACGGGGTCGAGCTGCACGCAGCACACGGTTATTTGCCGCAGCAGTTCCTGTCACCCAACACGAACCGGCGCGATGACGACTATGGCGGCTCGTTCGAGAACCGCGCGCGCTTCACCATCGAATGCCTCGCCGCCATCCGCGCCGCGGTGTCGAAGGACTTCGCGGTGGGTGTGCGGCTGGCGCCGGATGACGCCGCGGCCGGCGCCGGTGTGGAGGACAACGCACGGCTGCTCGAGCTCATCGAGTCGAAGGGGCTCGTTGACCTTTTCAACGTGTCCCTGGGGAGCTATCAGGCGTTCCCGCGGCTGGTGGCCGGCATGCACGAGCCCACGGGCTACGAACTGCCCACCAGCGTGCCCGTCACGCGGCGCGCGAAGAAGGTCCCGACGCTGGTGACCGGGCGTTTCCGTACGCTGGAGGAGGCCGACGCCGTCATTCGCGCCGGGGATGCCAGCATGGTGGCGCTGACGCGCGCGCATATCGCGGACCCCGACATCGTCAGGAAGACCATGGCCGGGCACCCCGAGCGCGTGCGGCCCTGCATCGCCTGCAACCAGGGCTGCCTGGCCGGCGCGCGCGGCCCCAATGCGCGGGTGGCCTGCACGGTAAACGCCGGCGCCGGCTGGGAGCGCTCGAGCGGCGATCATCGGCTCGCACCGGCGGCGCTGAAGAAGCGCGTGCTGGTCATCGGCGGCGGGCCGGCCGGCATGGAGGCCGCGCGTGTGGCCGCGACGCGCGGCCACACCGTGACGCTGGTGGAGGCCGAGCCGCAGCTGGGCGGGCGCGTGAAACTCGCCTGCAAGGCACCTACGCGCGCCACCATGAAGGACGCCATCGTGTGGCTGGAGCAGGAGGTGTACCGGCTGGGCGTCAGCGTGCGGCTGTCCACCTACATGGAGGCGGACGATGCGATGAAGGAGGAGGCCGACGAGGTGATCGTCGCCACCGGCTCGTCGCCGCGCATGGACGGCGTGCAGGTGACCAACCCCGGCGAGCCGATCGCCGGGCTCGACCAGCCGCATGTGCTGTCGTCGTGGGAAGTGTTCCAGGAAGAGCGCCGCATCACCGGACAGTCTGCGCTGGTGATCGACGACACCGGGCATTTCGAGGCGGTGGCGGTAGCCGAGACGCTGCAGGCGCGCGGCATGGCGGTCACCTTCGTCACCCGCCATATCTCGTTTGCCCCGCTGGTGGAGATGGCGGCCATGTGCGAGCCGGCGCTGGCGCGGTTGTCCGCGCGCGGCAACTTCAGCTTCCATCCGCGTTGGCGTGCCGTGTCCATCGGCAAGGCCGATGCAGTGATCGCGCCGACCTTCATCAAGCTGGATGCGGCAAAGCCGGGGCAACTCGTGACGGTACCGGCGGAGACGGTGGCGTTCGTGTCGCCCAACCGCGCCAATCGCGAGATCTATGACGCCTTGGTCATGCAGGGGAAGAAGGTGCGCGTGGCTGGCGACGCCAATTCGCCGCGCTACCTCAACATTGCCATTCGTGAAGGACACCTGGCGGGGGCGGCGGTATAGCGGGCAGGCTGCCGTGTCGGAGCGGCGGAGCGGCGACTCGGGTGATAACAATCATTTATCTCATGCACGAGTGGCAACGGCATGGAGCGAATAATGAGCATATCGATGGGTGAAGCGGAGATTGCGGTGGTGTGGCCGATGGGCAGGCGTTCACGGCCGGCGGCGCGCTGGCGCAGTCATATCCCGCGAAGCCGGTTCGCATCATCATCGGCAATCCGCCCGCGTCTGTGGTCGACGTCACCATCCGCCCGGTGGCCGAGGAGTTGACGCGCCGTCTGGGCCAGCCGTTCGTCGTCGAGATTCGCGCAGGGGCCAATTCCCGAATCGGAGCGAAAGCGGTAGTCAGCGCGGCGCCGGACGGCTATACGCTGTTCTACAGCCTGGTGATGCAGAGCCACTCGCTGTTCGGCCGCGACAGCGCGGTGGATGCCGGCAAGGACCTGCTTCCCGTATCCCAGCTGATATCGACGCCGTGGGTGCTGGTGGTGCGATCGTCGCTGCCGATCACGTCGCTGCAGGAGCTGGTGGCGTACTCGAAGGCCAATCCGGGCAGTCTGAAGCACGGGGCGCCGGCCGCGATCGTGGATATCCCGATGAAGTTCCTCGGCGACCGGGCCGGCTTCCAGACGCGCAGCATTCCCTACAAGTCATCACCGCAAGTCATGGTGGCGTTGCTCTCCGGCGAGGTGGATCTCGGCATGGGTTCTGCGCGGACGTTCCTCGCCCAGCTGCAGGCGGGCAAGTTGCGTGCGCTGGCCGCAGTTGCGGCCAAACGCGTCGCCGTGGTGCCGGACGTGCCATCGCTGCCTGAGGTCGGTGTGCGCGATTTCGAGGTGCCGGCCTACTATGGCCTGTGGGCGCCGCTCGGCACACCGCGCGACATCATCAGCAAGCTGAGCGCCGAGGCGTCCGCCGCGGTGAAGGCGCCGGCGATCGTCGAGCAGATCCGCAAGTCCTCGGGCGGCAAGGTGCTCGGCACCACGCCCGAGGAGCAGATGAAGCAGTACGAGGCGGAAGTGCGCTTCTGGACCGAGGCGATCCGCGTCACCGGGTTCAAGCCCGAGTAGCCACCGGCGC
>VGIE01000257.1 GCA_016867955.1 Betaproteobacteria bacterium | reverse complement strand
TATCCCTAGTTCTTCATGAAGAACTAGGGATAGGAGCGGACGCGCCGCCTGCGGCGCGCCGCGCTATCTCCGCCAATGCGAGCGCGCAAGGGCGCGGCGCAACTAGCGTGCCGCTGTTTAGGCCAGGCGCGCCTGTTATCCCAAAGAGTGCCCGCGCCGTAACACCTCGCCTCGAGCCGAGCATGCGCCTAGTCCAATGAACGACGACCAGTTGCTGCGCTATTCGCGCCACATCCTGCTCCCCGAGATCGGCGTCGAAGGGCAGCACACGATGCTCGACGCGCGCGCGCTCATCGTCGGCGCGGGCGGACTCGGCTCGCCCGCCGCCATGTATCTTGCGGCTGCCGGCGTAGGCACAATCGCGCTGGCCGACGGCGACACCGTGGACCTCACCAACCTGCAGCGCCAGATCCTGCACGCCACCGCATCGGTGGGCCGTCCCAAGGTCGAATCCGGGCGCGACACGCTGGCGCGGCTCAACCCTGGGACGCGCGTGGTGCCCCTGCACATGCGCCTCGAAGGCGCGGCCCTAGAGCGCGAAGTCGCCGCCGCCGACGTGGTGCTCGATTGCTCGGACAACTTCGCCACGCGCCACGCCGTCAACCGCGCCTGTGTGAAGCACCGCCGCGCGCTGGTGTCCGGTGCGGCGATCCGCTTCGATGCCCAGGTCGCCGTGTTCGATCTGCGCCGCAGTGACAGCCCCTGCTACGCCTGCCTTTTTGCCGAAAACGCGGAGCTCGAGGAGACGCGCTGCGCCGTCATGGGCGTGTTCGCGCCGCTGACCGGCATGGTGGGCGCAGTGCAGGCCGCCGAGGCGCTCAAGCTGCTCATCGGCATCGGTGAATCGCTGTCGGGCCGGCTGGTGATATTCGACGCGCTCAGGGCCGACTGGCGCAGCGTGCGCCTGTCACGCGATGCGGCGTGTACGGCGTGCGGGAGCCGCGAGAACCGCACCTAGTCGTCGATGATGCGGGCCTGGCGTAGTGCCGGATGCAGGCAACGCTTGCCGGTATGCAGTGATGGCGGCGATCACCAGCGCCTTGACTGCCGGTGCGCAAACCAGCCGCCCCATGCATAGACGACCGACGCCGCGAGCAGCACCGGACCCAGGCCGAGAATCGAGCCCAGCCCGCCCATGAGCAGCGGCGAGGCCGCGCTGCACGTGTTCTGCAGGATGCCGCGCAGGCCGGCGGCTTCGCCCTTCCTGCCCTCCGGAGAGGCGCTGAAGAACATCGACATCATCAGCGGCTGGCCCAGTCCCTGCGCAATGCCCATGACGATGCTGATCACATAGAGGATCCAGGTCTGGGTGACTACGGACAGCAACAGGAAGCACGAGCCGAGCGCCAGGAACAGCGCCATGATGATGTTCCACTCGCGCACCCGGCGCGCCACGATCGGCATGGCCAGCCGTACGACAAAGATGGCCACCGCGCTGGCCGCCAGCAAGCTGCCGATGGTCGAGGCGGACAGTCCAATGCGCGTGCCCTGCACCGGCAGAACGAACAGGAAGACCTCGTATCCCGCCGGCCCCATCACGTTCGCCGTCAGCACCGCGCGCAGGCGCGCTTCGCGCAGCAGCCCGAGCCAGGCCATCCTGCCGGCCGGGGCGGCAATGGCGGCGGGCCCGGCGGCGGCCGCCACTGCCGTCACCGTGGGCAGCCGTCGGCCGGCCAGCGCCAACACCAGCAGCAGCGCAACTGGCCAGATGCCCAGAGTCAGAGACGCCATGCGATCGCCCAGTCCGTCGATTGCGATTCCCGACAGCAACGGGCCCAGGCCGACGCCCACCCCGGTGCCCATGGTGAACCAGCTGAAGTTGACTGCCCGGTCTTCAGGCCTGCCACTGAGCGCGGCGGCACTGCTCAGGGCAATCAACACCCCGACGAACGCCGTGCCCGTGCAGGCCGCAGAGATAGCCAGCGTCCAAAGCGACGGCCAGGCTGCGGGAAGCACATGCCCGGTCAGCAGCAGAACGGCCACCAGCGCCATCGGCAGGGCGACGCCCGCGCGATCGACGAGGCGTCCCATCGACATGCTGAGGAGCATCGGCGGCAGAAAGTAGAGCGACATGATGCCACCCACCTCGGCCGACGTCGCCCCAAGGTGGAGCGCCGTGATCGACACGACGACACGGCTCCCGAACACGCTCGTGCAACTCAGCGCCGCCAGCAGAACGACGAGGAGGACCTTCACTCAGCGTCCGCTGCAGGTTGAAGATGGCAGCGGGCCGGTATCGGGCGCATGAGGCGACGTTTCGCCTCTTCTTGAGAAAAATCGCTATCGCGTTTCTGCATCTGTGACGGAGCCGGGCAATGCCGGGGGCGCCAACCCGGTTGCATTCGTGCGCCCCGACGCAAGAAGTTCGAGGAGGTTTTCCCCGCAAACGTGCCGGCCACTCTAACAGAATGCCCCTCATGTCCGGCAGCGCCGAAGGTCATGCCGATCCCGATGGACTCGATGGTGTTCAGGCCTCACAATTCGGGGCTTCCGCCCCATGCCCAGCACCACACCCCTTCCCCGCCTCACCATGGGGCTCATCGAATGGACCCTGCTCATCACGCTCGGTGTGCTGTGGGGCACGTCATTCGTGCTGAGCAAGGTCGCGCTCCGCGAACTGCCGCCTTTCTCCCTCGTGTTCGTCCGGCTCGCGCTGACCTCGCTGCTGCTGCTCACATGGCTGCGCGTGAGCGGCGCTTTCAGCGGACTGGCGCTCGGCCAGCCGCGGCGCGTATGGGTCGGGTTCCTCGGCATGGGCGTGCTGAACATCCTGCTGCCCTACAGCTTTACCGCCTGGGGCCAGATCCAGCTGACGAGCGGCCTCGCCTCCATCATCACCGCCAGCGCGCCGCTCTTCAGCGTGGTGTTCGCGCACTTCCTGACCCGCGACGAGCGCATGACCGTGCGCAAGCTGGCCGGCGTATGCCTCGGCATCTGCGGGGTGGCCTTCATCATCGGCTTTGACGCACTGCGCGGCGCGCATGCCGACGTTCTCGCGCAGGGCTCGCTCATCTGCGCTGCCATCGTGCTCGCCATGGCCAGCATCTACGGTCGCCGCCTTGCCGCCGTGCAGCCCGCGGTGTCGGCCACCGGGCAGAGCCTGTGCGCGGCCCTCGTCACGCTGCCCCTCGTCCTGGCCTTCGACCGGCCCTGGGCGCTCGCCATGCCCGGCGCGCTGACCTGGACCATGGTCGTGGCGCTGGCCGTGTTCGGCACCGCGTTCGCCTACCTGATCTACTTCCGGCTACTCGCCAGTTCCGGATCGACCAACCTCATGCTGGTCACCCTGCTCATCCCTGTGAGCGCGCTGCTGCTCGGCGCGGCAACGCTGGGTGAGCACATCGACGCTCGCCAGCTCGTCGGCATGGCGCTGGTCGGGCTCGGCCTCGCCGTGATCGATGGACGGCCGCTGGCCTGGCTGCATTCGCGAGTCGGGCGCGCAAGGTCCGTGACGTGATGAAAGCGCCGGCGAACTCGCGAGCGGGCGGCTTCGCCATGGGCCCGGCGGAATGGGGGCTGCTGCTGCTGCTCAGTGTCCTGTGGGGCGGTACATTCAACCTGATCCAGCTGGCGCTGCGCGAATTGCCTCCCTTCACGCTGGTTTGCCTGCGCATGATCATCACCACCGTTGCCCTTGCCGCAGTGGCCGTGGCGCTGGGGCACTCGCTGGCACAGCCGTGGCGGGTCTGGCGCAGTTTCGCCATCATGGGGCTCGTGAACAGCCTGATCCCGCATTCACTGAACGCCTGGGGCCAGACACAGATCACCAGCGGGCTTGCCGCAGTGCTCAACGCCTCCACGCCCATGTTCACGGTGGTATTCGCGCACTACTTTCTGCGTGACGAGCGCATGAGCGTGCTCAAAGTCACCGGTGTGTTGACCGGCATCGCCGGCGTCGTCGTGATCATCGGCGCGGGCGTGTTGCGCGGCGCAAGTCCCGCACTGCTGGGTGAGCTGGCGCTGTTGCTCGCGGCCATGTCGATGGCCATGGCCGCCGTGTTTGGGCGAAGCCTCGCGGGGGTTTCCCCGCTGCTGTCTGCGACAGGACAGGCGGCCTGGACCACGCTGTTCCTGCTGCCGTTCGCGCTCGTGACCGACCGGCCCTGGCTGTTGCCCATGCCGGGTACGGTGACATGGCTTTCCGTAGCCGGCATCGCGCTCGGCGGCACCGCGCTCGGCTACACCATCTACTATCGGCTGCTGGCAACCTCGGGCGCGACCAACCTGCTG
>VGIE01000256.1 GCA_016867955.1 Betaproteobacteria bacterium | reverse complement strand
TCACGGACAGTGCAGCGCTGGCGGGTGTGCCGGACGTGGCCGTCAAACACTTCGGCCGACTGGACATCGTGGTGAACAACGCCGGAGGGCAGGTGATCAAGCCATTCCATGATCTGTCCCTGGATGAATGGCTGTGGCACTTCGCCATAAACGTGCATTCGGCGGCAATCCTGTCGAAGGCTGCTGCGCCGCACCTGTTTGCGCAGAAGTCGGGCAAGGTGATCAATATGGCTTCCACCGCCGGCGTGAAAGGCGTAGCCAACCTGGTCGGCTACTGCACCGTGAAGGGCGCACTGATCCAGTTCACGCGCGGCCTGGCCGTGGAGTGGGCCGGCAAGGGCATTCAGGTCAACGCGATCGGCGCGGGCACCTTTCTTACCGATCTGACGCCAGAAATCCTGCGCGTACCGGGCAAGGCGCGCGATGACCGGCTGGCGAGGATTCCGGATGGCCGTCAGGGCCGGGTGGAGGAAATGGGGCCACTGGCCTGTTACCTGGCCTCGCCGCTGTCGGACCACGTCACCGGCGCATTGTTCATGACGGATGGCGGGGAAACCATCAGGTTGTAAGTGCAGCGCGCATCGCGCGGCATATCACTGAAGGAGGAAGCATGGCGAAGTCGAAGTACGTGATGTTCGTGATGACCAATTGCGTGCCGGGGGCGGACGTGGAATTCAACGACTGGTATGACCGCATCCACGTGCCGGATGTGCTGAAGGTGCCCGGTATTGTCGCTGCGCAGCGCTACAAGTTGACCAGTGAACAGCGGCGGACGACACGGCCGAACTTTGGTTACCTGGCGGTGTACGAAGTCGAGTCGAGCGACCTGCGGGGGACCTTCGCGGCCATGAACGAGGGGTTGAAGGATGCCTACAAGAGCGCGAGCCTGGATCCCGACACCTGGGCCTACTTCTTCAAGCCGGTGGGCAGGCGGCAGGTCAAGGCCGTGAGCCGGCCGGCCGCAAGGAAGAAGGCCGGAAAGGCGGCGTCGGCGAAAGGCAAAAAACGCCCCGTGAATCCGTCTGCCAGCCGTGCCAAGGGCGGGGCCGCGGCGCGCAAGCGAAGATAGCCATGAAACGCAGGTCGATCTTGCGCGGTCTGCGACTGCTGGCCGGCGCGCTGTTCGGCATGCTGGCGGGAGCGGTATTCGCGCAGGGCAGCCGCGCCTACCAGCCCGCGGAATGGGCCAGGATCGTTGCCGCTGCCGAGAAGGAAGGCTAGGAGGTCTTCTGCATTGCCCAACCGGTGCATGAGCGCCTCGTGGCAGCCTTTCGCAAGACCCATCCCGACATTGCCATCGAGGCGCGGCGTCAGCGGTGCGCTGCTGAGCCAGGTGGAGCAGGAACGCGCCAGCGGCGCGGACGGTGCCGACCTCCATGCAAGCAGCGAAATCACCTGGAAGCTCGGCCTGTCCCGGCAGGGGCTGTTGCGAAAGCCATCAGGCCCCGGGGACGGTCGGTTACCTTTCGTCGCATATAATGCATGGCACGGTGGTATCCGTGGCGCGCGAACCGATGGTGATGCTCTACAACAGGTCACTGGTTTCGAATCCGCCCAAGACCTATGCCGACATGCTTCGGGCGGAGTTCGGGGGCAGGATCGGCACGTCGACGCTGGCCGCCGCGCCGCTGATCGCCTGGTATGACAGGCTGGAGAAGAATCACGGTGCCGACGACCTGGACCGGCTGCGCGCGCAGATCCCCAAGCTCTATAATGGCGCGGTGCCGCTCGGGCAGGCTGCTGCCTCCGGGGAACTGGCGGTCAGCGCCTTCGGCATTCCGACGGCCACGGCGGGACTGATCAGACAGGGAGCGCCAGTGGAAAGGGTGATGCCCGGCCCCGCGCTCGGCATTGCCCACGCGTGGTGGCCTTTCGCAGGGCAAGGCGGCCGAATGCCGCGCTGGCGCCGGTGGACTGGCTAATGTCGGCGGAAGGGCAGACGGCCTGAATGGGAGACAGGGGATCGGCCAGCCCGCGCAGCGGCATCGCGAACTCGCTGGACTTCAACGCCATCGTGCCCTGGGACTTGAACGCCTGTCCGGCGGATGTGGTCAAGTCGTATCGGGAGCCGTGGCTCGGGATTTTCAAGTGAGCTGTGCGCCAGGACGTGCTACAGCATGGGTGCGTGATAATAATCATTCGCATCAAGTCGATAGGGATTGCAGTCAATTGTTTTCTTGATCATATCTAAACCAGGGGATCCAGCATGCAGAGTTACACCATCGTATCCGCCGACTCGCATATTAACGAGCCGCCCGACCTGTTCCAGAAGAATGTACCCGCCTCGCTGCGCGAACTCGCTCCCAAGGTGGTGAGCTACGAGAAGGGCGACGCCTGGATCATGGCGCCGGGGGCCGAGCCGCGGTTCGTGTCCACCAGCGCCGTGGCCGGCCGCAAGAAGGAGGAATACCTCAAGGAGCCGGTGACCTACGCGAACATGTGCAAGGGCTCGTTCGACCCTGCGGCGCGGTTGAAGGACATGGACATCGACCACCTCGACGCCGATGTCATGTATCCCGGCATCATGCGTTACCTCGAGCGTTGTGCCAACGACGACGTGCGCCTGGCCTGCGCGCATGCCTACAACGAATGGATGGCGGACTTCTGCAAGTTCAACCCGAAGCGTCTCGCCGGCATTGGCGTGGTGCCCATGCTGGACGACAACGGCGGCAGGAACGCCGTCGAGGCGATCAGGCATGCGAAGAAGATGGGGCTGGGCACGGTGTTCCTGTCGCAGCGTGACGGCGGCGTGCCGCTGAACGACCCGAGCGCCGAGCCCTTCTGGACGGCGGCCGAGGAGATGGGCACGCCGGTCAGCATCCACATCCACACCAACCCGATGGTGCGCGGCCTGAGCCCGGAGCGCATAGCGCTCCCGGGCACGAGGGAAATGGCCATCACCACGGTGACCATGTGCATGGCCGAGCACCTCGGCCTCATGATCTTTGGCGGCGTGTTCCAGCGCCACCCGAAGCTGAAGGTAGTGTTCGCCGAAGGCGGCATCGGCTGGGTGCCTGCCTTCCTCGAGCGCGCCGACCACGTGTTCCACGTGCATCTGCCCTATCTGGGCTCCAAGGTCACCGAGCTGCCGAGCGAAACCTGGCGCAAGCAGTGCTACGCCACCTTCCAGTGGGACCGCGCCGGCATCCGGCTGCGTGACCTGCTGGGCGTGGAAACCCTGATGTGGGCCTCGGACTACCCGCACACGGACACGACCTGGCCCGACTCGAAGAAGGTCATCGACAAGACCTTCGCAGGCGTTCCCGCGGCGGAGAAGCACAAAATGGTCTCAGAGAATGCCGCCAGGCTGTACGGGTTCAAGTAGCCAATCGAATTGAGGGCCAACGCGGCGGGAGGCGTTCCAGCACGGGCGCTTCCAGCTGTCTTGTTGCCCACGCAGGCATTCGTTCAGACAGGGGACGCGAAATGACGGCAGATCGGGCGGGCAGGGCGGCGTCAGGCGCGCAAGGGGCGAGATTGCCCGGTTCCTGGTCGGTGATCGGGGCGGCCATGCTGCTGGGGTCGGCAGCAGTGATGGCCAACGATGCCGCGGTAACGGCGCGTGCGGCATCCCAGGATCGCATGCTGCTCGCACAGGCGGCGAAGGCGCCAGCCGCGCCCAGCGCCGCGAGCCTGCAGGCAGACCTCGATGCCCTCGTCAAGGCCGCAAGGGCCGAAGGCGAGGTCGTTTTCTACATCGTGCTCGTCGACAGCGTGGCCAAGCGGATCGGCGATGCATTCACCGCCAAGTACGGGGTCAAGTATTACTTTATTCGCCTGTCGACCGGACCGCTGGCACAGCGCTACTTTGCCGAGGCGGAGTCCGGCAACATCGCGGCCGACGTGGTGATATTTGCGGGGCCGCATCAGGCATTTACGGTCGATGGGGTCAAAAAGGGCTGGGTGGAGCCCTTGTCGGCGGCGAACCTGCCGGCGGTACGTTCCGGCGCCGTGCCGGCACGTTTCAATAAGGGGGAGACCGTCATCGTGCAGGTGGCGCCTTGGCAGATCGGTTACAACACCCAGAAGGTGAAGGCCGCTGAAGCGCCGAGGAACCTCGATGATGTGCTCAATCCGAGGTGGAAAGGGCAGCTACAGGTTTCCGATCCGCGCGTGGGGACGACGATTGCCGAGTTCTGGGCCATGGTCCTTGACACCAAGGGCGAGACATTCTTCACCCAGTTTCGCGCGCAGAACCCGCGCCTGTACCCGGGGGGCGCGCAGAGCATCCAGGCGC
>VGIE01000255.1 GCA_016867955.1 Betaproteobacteria bacterium | reverse complement strand
GTCCTGACGCGCGAGGCCACCCATACGACGTTGGCTCAGGAGGACCAGGGGGCGATGACGAGCATCGCCACCAACGGGTTCCGTAGCGTCAAGAATGACACCATTTGGGACCGGTCGAGCATTTTGCCGGTGCTCGGCCCCATGTCGTCGAAGAACTGGCAGGCGATGAAGGCGCTGGTCACTCAGGGTCCGCGCTACCGCTTCCGTATCCGCAACGGCAAGCTCTTGGTCAATCCCGCGCCGGCCGCTGGCCTGACTTGGGCATTCGAGTACATGTCCAAGAACTGGATTCTGGCGGCTGATGGGACGACCTACAAACAGTATTCGACGCTCGACACCGACACCATCTTGCTCCCCGAGGAACTGGTCCTCATGGGCCTCAGGTGGCGGTGGAAGAAGGAAAAGGGTCAGGAGTACGCCGAGGACTTCCGCACCTATGAGATGCAGGTCAAGGACATGCTCGGCACGGATGGTGGCAAGCCCGTATTCTACATGGACGAGCAGGCTTGGCAGGGGCCGAAGCCTGGCATTTGGGTCCCTGATGGGTCTTGGAGTGTTCCCTGATGCGGTCTGCGCTGCGCATCAAGGCGGCGCCCAGGTCTAGGACGACGACGGTTGCCAGCATCCCGGCGCCGGTTGGTGGCTGGAACGCGCGTGACGCCTTGGCTTCGATGAAGCCCCAGGACGCCGTTGACCTGGAAAATTGGTTCCCCCAGACCAGCTATGTCGAGATCAGGGGCGGCTCTGCCTCGCACGCCACGGGGATGACCGGTAACGGCAAGACCCTGGCCGTCTACAGCCGGCTCAATGGCACCCAGGAAATGTTCGCCCTCACGCCGAGCGGGGTCTATGACGTTAGCAGCGCCGGCGCCGTTGGCCCCTCCAAGGCGGCGCGCACAAACGGCAAGCACCAGTGGGTCAACTTCCACGACAGCGGGACCAACTGGCTGATCCTCTGCAACGGTGTAGATAAACCTCTCTACTACGATGGTACTACTTGGACGGCGGTTGACGGTGTAAGCAGTCCGGCCCTGACGGGGCTCACAACGACCGACATCATCCATGTGAACGTCTACAAGGGCAGGTTGTTCTTCATTGAGAAAGAGCAGTTGTCCTTCTGGTACCTGGCGGCTGGCGCGGCCGGCGGCCACTTGACCGAGTTCTCTCTTGAAGGGGTGGTCAAGAAGGGCGGCTTCCTCATGGCCATGGGGACCTGGACCCTGGATGCTGGCGATGGCCCTGATGACCATGCGGCGTTCATCACATCCGAGGGCGAGGTCGCGGTCTACTCGGGGACAAATCCAGGTGACGCCAATGCTTGGTCGCTTGAGGGCGTGTACGAGATACCAGACCCGCTTGGCAGGAAGTGCTACTGCAAGCTTGGCGGAGACATGCTGTTGCTGACGCGCGGCGGCGCCTTCCCCATGGCCAAGGCGTTGCAGTCCAGCGCCATCGACTATCGGCTGGCGATCAGCGACAAGATCAACAAGGCGTTCACCGACGCGGCCGTTAGCTACGGGAATGTGTTTGGGTGGGTGCCTATCGTGTTCCCGGAGAAAAACGCACTCATCGTCAACGTTCCGCAGGCCGAGGACGGGACGCACGAGCAATATGTGATGAACACCATCACGCGGTCATGGTGCAAGTTCACCGACTGGGACGCGGAGGACTTCGCGGTATTCAACAACGAGCTTTACTTTTGCGATGGAACGGTCGTCTACAAGGCGTGGACCGGTCATGCCGACGGGCCAGACAACATCGTTGCCTACGCCAAGCAGGCGTTCAACTACTTCGGCAAGATGGGCGTGCAGAAGCACTTCAAGCTGTTCCGGCCGATCCTGGCCGTTGATGGCAACCTGTCCTTCCTGACCGACATCGACGTTGACTTCGCCCAAGACGAGATTGTTGGCACGGCCAACTACTCGGTCGTTACCGGCGCGACGTGGGACGTTTCTCTTTGGGACAACGCCGTGTGGGGCAGCGGCCTGACGGTGGTCAAGGAGTGGAACACGCCGGCTGAGTATCCAGGCTTCTGTGCGGCGCCCAAGCTCAAGGTCGCCACCAACAAGCTCGAGGTGCAGTGGATGGCATCCGACGTGGTGTTTGAGACGGGTGGGGTTGTGTGAGGGTTGAATACTCGCCTGAGGCCGTTGATTGGGTGGCCTGCCGCCTCCCGGAGGTGGGCTCGGGTGGGTTTTCTTCCAACACTCAGGGCGTTGCCGTGGTGGCTGAGGGCGACCGATCAATACTTGCGGGCGCGGTCTACCACGATTACTATCCCGACTACGGGACTATACAGATCAGTCTGGCGGCGGCGACACCGCGATGGGCGTCCAGGCGCATTATCGGCCAGATACTCTCGATAGCGTTCGAGCGGTATGGGTGTCACAAGATATGGGCCAGCACTCTACACTCCAACTCCCACGCGCTCAGGTTCATTCTCGGGGTCGGCTTCGAGAAGGAAGCCTTGCTGACCGACTTCTTCGGTCCAGGTCGGCATTCCATTGCCACCTCCATGACGCGCGACCAATGGGCTGAAAGGTATACCCATGGGCAAAAAGTCTCCATCGCCTCCGCCGCCGCCTGACTACGCTGGCGCTGCCGCTGCCCAGGGAGCCGCGAACAAGGAAGCCGCCATTGCCTCCTCGCGGCTGAACAATCCCAACGTCGTCAATCCATACGGCACGCAGACGTGGACCGAGGGCGCCGAGGCGGATGCTCGGCCGACGCTGACGCAGACGTTCTCCCCCGAGCAACAGGCTCTATTTCAGCAGGCGCTTCGCACTCAGGGGCTTCTGGGTGGCCTTGGGGAGCAGGGGGCCTCCGCGCTTCAAGGCGTGGTAGGCAAGCAGCTAGACCTCTCTGGTGCCCCACAGGCGCCGGGATCGGCCGAGGCCACCAGGCAGAAGGTCCTGGACGCCATGATGTCTCGCGTGGACGAGGACACCGCCAACCGGCGCGAGAACGTCAACGCAGACCTGATCGCGCGTGGCATTCGTCCTGGCACCAAGGCATACGGCGACCAGATGCTCATGGTTGACCGCGCCTACAACGACGCCCGCAACCAAGCGTTGCTGTCTGCCGGGTCGGAGGCGTCGCGTGACTTTGGGCTGGATACCCAACGGCGTAAGGACGCCATCGCCGAGATGCTGGCCCAGCGGCAGACGCCGCTAAATGAGGTGTCGGCGCTCATGTCGGGTGCCCAGGTGCAGAATCCATTTGCGGTTCCAGGGGCGGCTCAAGGCGCCAACATCGCGCCGCCGCCAATTTTCGGGGCAACGCAAGCCGGGTATGACGCCAGCCTTGATGCCTATAACGCCCGCGCCGGCCGGCGGGACGCCTTGACCAGCGGCTTGTTTGGGCTCGGGCGCGCCGCCATTTCCGCATATCCGTTCTTCAGGTAGGAGGGCGGGATGGCGCGCCGATACGACGACTACGGCTATAGCGTCGATCAACTCTCGCCTGACTTGGCGGCAGAAGCGGCCGGCGTCCGGCGCCGGCGGAGATTGGCTGAAGCTCTGTTGGAGCAGTCGTCGGCACCGATCCGTGGCCGCATGATCGGGCGGGTTTATGTGCCGGCAAGCCCACTTGAGGGACTTGCTAACATCGGACAGGCGTTCGCTGCTACCAAGCTAAGCGAGCGTGCCGACGAGCAGATGGCAGGAATTGGTCGCAAGTCCCGCGAGGAAGTCGTCAAGGAAATGGCCCGCGTCCGTGGCATTGGAGAAGGGATGCCAGGGCAAGTGCCGGAACCGGCGAGCGGGCCGCAGGACGACACGGTGCCTAGCGTCGGTGGCGTCAAGGGTGATCCTCGACGTGCGATCGAGGAGGCGATCATGTCGCAGTCGCCGATGGTACGCGACTACGGCAAGTTGCTGGAGCAGCGGGCGGCGCAGAAGGAGATGCTGGCCGAGCAGCGGTTGGGGCGCCTGCAAGATCGCACCATGACGCTTGAGGCACAGGCTGAGCAAAAGGGCCTTGATAGAGAGTCGCGAGAGCGTACCGAGAAAAGGTTGGATGAAACGCGGAAAGAGATTGCTGTCATAATGGCCGATTCTCGCCGCGATGCGGCGTCTATCGCGGCGGGGCGTGCCAATTCAAAGCAGCAAGAGATTGCCGACCTCATGGCTAGTGGCATGTCGCGTGAAGATGCCCAAGGCATTGCTTACGGCACCAGACGGGTAGTGACGGACCCGGTTACTGGCGCGCCAAGGATGGTTGATATTAGGACCGGACAGGAAC
>VGIE01000254.1 GCA_016867955.1 Betaproteobacteria bacterium | reverse complement strand
CGCCGCCCACTTCGCGCTCGACGGCAAGTACTTCCGCGCCTGCAACGAGGCGGGCCAGCCGGTAAAGCCCGAGTTCTCCGCGTCTAAGCCCGGTCAGCCCGCTGTGCTGCTTTCGCGCCTGGCTGACGGGCGCTTCATCAGCTTCTTTGGCGACCTGCATCCGTCCTATTTCGGCAACGTTGTGAAGGCCATGGGTTCGGCCCGCCAGGGCTATCCGGTCGTCTCGCGCGTGCTGGCGCAACAGCCACCGCGCACGGACTCCGGCCCCTCCGCCTTCTTCGACCGCCTGTCCCACGAGCTGCTCGCCACGGTGGAGCGCGTCGAGCGCCTCGCGCCCACCATCGTCGAAGTGGTGGTGCATGCGCCACTGGCCGCGCGCAAGTTCCTGCCGGGACAGTTCTATCGCCTGCAGAACTACGAGGTCCTCGCCCCCGTGCTGGGTGAAGGCACGGAGGCCACGCGCATGCAGATGGAAGGCCTGGCGATGACTGGCGCCTGGGTCGACGCCGTCAAAGGCCTGGTCTCCGTGATCGTGCTGGAGATGGGCGGCTCGTCCGACCTCTGCGCCACGCTCAAGCCGGGCGAGCGAGTCATCCTGATGGGTCCCACCGGCGCGCCTACGCATATCGTCCCCGACGAGACCGTGGCACTGGTCGGCGGCGGCCTCGGCAATGCCGTGTTGTTTTCCATCGGGCAGGCCTTTCGCATGGCCGGCTCGAAAGTGCTCTACTTCGCAGGCTACAAGAAGGTCATTGACCGCTACAAAGTGGCCGAGATCGAGGCTGCGGCGGATGTCATCATCTGGTGCTGCGATGAGCAGCCCGGCTTCATCCCCGGCCGCCCTCAGGACCACAGCTTCATTGGCAACATCGTTCAGGCCATGCACGCCTACGCAGACGGCAACCTCGGCACGCCGACGATCCGATTGGAAGATGCCGACCGCCTCATCGCCATTGGTTCCGACCGCATGATGTCGGCGGTTGCCCGCGCGCGGCATGACCTGCTCGAACCACACCTCAAGCCGGGCCACATCGCCATCGGCTCGATCAACTCACCCATGCAGTGCATGCTGAAGGAAATCTGTGCCCAGTGCCTGCAACCGCACCGCGATCCACGGACCGGAAAGATTTCCTATGTGTTTTCCTGCTTCAATCAGGATCAGGATCTCGACCGGGTAGACTTCCCCGCGCTGGCCGACCGGCTGCGCCAGAATACTCTGCAGGAAAAGCTAACCGTGCAATGGATCCGGCACCTCAAACCAGCACTGCGTAAGCCGCGCGATCCAGTCTGACCACGGCGACGCCTCGATGCCAAATGACAAGGGGCCCGCCAGGGCCCCTTGTATTTGCGGCCCGCGACGTAAGGGAATCACGTCCGCGACGCGCGCATGCCGGCGCGCCTGCTCAATGCCAGTCGCCCTTGGGTGGCACCGGCAGTGGCATCACCGGCACGCCTTCGTCGATCAGCGCCTCGGTTTCCTCCGCCGAGGCCACGCCGCGGATGTTCCGGTACGGTACTTCCTCGCGATGGATGCGACGTGCCTGCTCGGCAAACTCCTTGCCAACATCTTCCGTATTGGCCATGACGTAGTCGATCAACTGGTTAAGCGTCACCTGCGGCATGGTGGCCACCGGAACCTGCCTGCCGCCTTGCGTGTTTACCGGGACTTCCGCAGGACGCACTGCCCCTGCCGATTCCGATTTGCGGATCTTCGCCGTGGGCAGCTTCTTGATCTCGGCGTGCCCGCAGCTCGGGCAGCTGAGCATACCCCGCCCCTTCTGGCTTTCGAAATCAACGGAGGACGAAAACCAGCCTTCAAAGCGGTGCTGTTTAGGGCAAATGAGTTCGAATACGATCATGGAGTGTCACCGGTATGGCCCAATGGTACAGGAAGGCCGATCCCCTAGAGAGATCGCCGACATTCCAGGCCATTATGCATCCGGAACGCGCGCCCGGTATCATCGCGGCAGGTCAAAGGAAGTCCGCAACACCGCTGATTCCCTTCTAAGGCGCGCACGTGCAGGGTGCTGCTTCACATCACCCTCACTCGTCCAGCGCCCTGACTCGCGCCACGGCGCAGTACTTTTTAAGACCTTCCCTAATGGAGGAACAACCATGGACGCAGCACTGGAAGCGCGCATGCGGGACCTGCTGGACAAGCAGGACATTCAGGAAGTGCTGCTTCGCTATTGCCGCGGCGTCGATCGCTGTGACCGCGACCTGATAGCCGACTGCTTCCATCCCGATGCCATCGACGACCATGGCGACTGGGTGACGACCGGCCGCGATGCGCCGGACCATATCATCAACCTGGTGAAGAAGTCGCCACTGGCCGGGATGCACTTCCTCGGCAACCAGCTCATCGAAATCGAGGGTGATGTCGCCTGGTCGGAGACCTACTTCCAGGCCTTTAGGGACTTTTTCCGCGATGGCAAGCGCTACGTGCGCGTCCGAGCCGCGCGATACATCGATCGCTTCGAGCGCCGCAACGGCCGTTGGAAGATTGCCGAACGCGTGTTGACCGACGACTGGAACCGCGTGGACGAGGTGGTCGAACTGCTGGGCGGCCCCGAGCGCTTCCGTTTCGGCAGCAAGGACGACAGCGATCCGGTCTATCAGATCCGCAAGGGGCGCGTCGCCCGCGAACCGCACACCGACCTCGTGGAAATGGCGAGCCGGCCGATGACCTAGCGGCGGCGGGTGCCTCAACGCCCGGCCGCGGCAGCTCTGTCCGGAGCCTGTTTCTTCAGGCCGCGCGCAGGCCGGCCAGCAGCTTCGCGAATCCCGGCAGCGTGGCGAGGCGCTCGAGGTCGGCCGCCTCGTCAACGTCCCAGCGTAGCGGCAACTCGGTCCAGTTCCAGCCCAGACGCGAGAATGCGCTTCGCGTCTGATCAAGCACTGCAGGCGTGCTCCAGGCCACCGCTTCGAACACGCGCGGATCGTGCCGGCGAAGGCCGATCAGGCCGTAGCCACCGTCCTCGGTCGGGCAGATCACCGCGTCCTGCCCCGCCTGCAAAGCCGCAGCCGCCGCCCGGAGGTCATCGGCGCTGATGGCCGGAACGTCGCTGCCCATCAGCAGGGCGGCACTGGCGGCAGCCAGCGCGCCGCGCAGCGCCTCGCTCATGCGCTCGCCTAAGTCGCCTTCGCGCTGGACGCCGATGGTGACGCCATGACGCCGCACGCACTCCGCAAAGAAGGGGTGCGTCGCGTCAGGCGTGCACACGAGCTCCACCGCACCGGGATGCGCCGCACAGGCGTTGGCAATGCAGCGCTGCACCATCTGCCGATAGATCAGCGACGCCGCCTCGCTACCCACGCTGCGCGCCAGCCGCGTCTTCACCGTGCCGGGTACCGGCGCGCGAACGAACACCAGCATCCGCAGCGCGCTCACGCTCACCGCTGCACCTCGCGCCGGTTCTCGCGCCCCTCCACGCGCCGCACTTGATACTGTCGTGCCAGTGCCTGCGGAGACGCGCCGAAAAAATAGGCCAGCCGCAGGCGCCACATCAGCAGAATCGTCTGCAGCACACCGTTCTGCTCCCAGCGGCGTCCCGAAGTGCACACCCTGTCGCGCAGGCAGAGGGGCGCGCTCTCGCGCCTTAACCGGGCCGACAGCGCCACGTCCTCCATCAGCGCCTGCGCGGGAAAACCGCCGCAACGCTCGAACAGGCTGCGCGTCACGAACATTGCCTGGTCGCCGGTCGCAATGCCGCTCAGGCGCGAGCGCAAGTTCATGCTCCAGGCAACCGCGGGCAGCAGCCAATGGTTTCCCGTGATGCAAACGTCGAAGCGTCCCCAGCGCTCCGGTAGCGCCCGCGGTGCACTCGCCGTCCCCTGCCCCGCCGAGGCGTGCAGCGCCCCGAGGATGGAGCGAACCGCCGCTTCCGGCAGGCGCGTGTCCGCATGCAGGAACAGCAGCACCCGCGCCCGCGCGCATGCCGCCCCGGCATTCATCTGCACGGCGCGACCACGCGCGCTGCACAATACGACATCGGCCAGCCCCGAAGCTTCGGCAAGTTCCACCGTGCCATCGCTGCTGCCGCCATCCACCACGATCACTTCGCAGCCGCGGCTGCGCAGCGCGGCCAGCGAGGTGAGCACGTCGCTGATCAGTGCAGCCTCGTTCAGCACCGGAACCACGACCGACAAGGCGGGCTGCATAACGCTCGACGTGGAATTGAATATGTTATCACTTTTCATAATGACTCATTTACCTTGATACCTTACCATGCTTATTATTATCATCGATCATCTCC
>VGIE01000253.1 GCA_016867955.1 Betaproteobacteria bacterium | reverse complement strand
GGTGGCGGGCTGCGTCATTGCGGTACTCCCAGCACGGCTGTCATGGCGGCGCAGACGCGGTTCACGTCGGCGTCGGACATGGCCGGGAAGAGCGGCAGCGTGACGATGCCGCGCCCGATGCGCTCGGCGTGCGGCAGGTCGCCCGCCTTCCAGCCGAGCCGGCGATAGAGATCGAAGAGGTGGATCGCCGGGTAGTGCACGCCGGTGCCGATGCCCAGCTCGCGCATGCGCCGCATGAATTCGGCGCGAGGCATCGCGGGCGCGCCGTCAGCGCGTCGCTCCGGCAGCACCACTTGGAACATGTGCCAGCAGGAATTCGCGAAGTCCCGGGGCGGCAGCTCGCAGCCGCCGGCCACGAGGCGCGCGTCGAAACGTTCGAAGTAGCACCGCGCCAGCTGCCCGCGGCGCGCGGTGAATTCGTCGAGGCGCTCGAGCTGGCCGTTGCCGATGCGTGCCGCCACGTCGGTGAGGTTGTACTTGCCGCCGAGCACATCGACTTCGATGCCGTCCTCGCCCGAGCGCACCACCCCCATCAGGCGCAGCTTCTCGGCCAGCGCGACGTCCTTCTCCCCCGGCAGCACCAGGCAGCCGCCCTCGGAGGTGGTGATGTTCTTGTTGGCGTGGAAGCTGAAGGCGATAAGATCGCTTTTCGGGTGCGCACCGACGGCGTGGCCGCCCCAGCGTGCGCCGATGGCCTGGGCGGCATCCTCGATCACGCGCAGGCGGTGCCGCGAGGCGATGTCGTACAAGCGGTCGAGGTCCACCGGCAGGCCGGCCAGGTGCACCGGCATGAGGGCGCGGGTCTTCGGCGTGATGGCGCGTTCGACGAGGGCGAGGTCGATGTTGCGCGTGACCGGGTCGATGTCCGCGAACACCGGCCGCGCGCCGACCTGCAGGATGACGCTGGCGGTGGACACCCAGGACAGCGGCGTGGTGATGACCTCGTCGCCCGGGCCGACGCCGGCGATACGCAGCGCGATCTCCAGCGCCGCGGTGCCCGAGCTGCAGGCGCGCACCGGTCGCCCGGCGCACAGCGCCGACAGGGCCTTCTCGAAGGCCTTGACCTGAGGGCCGCTGGTGATCCAGCCCGATCGCAGCACCTCGGCCACGCCGGCGATGGTCTCCTCGTCGATGGACGGGCGCGTGAAAGGGAGGAAGGGGGCGGAGGGGCCAGAGTTCATGCAGCTCATGCCGGACTGCGGGTCACCAGCACAACGCCGAGGATGATGAAGCCAATGCCGACCAGCTTCTGCGCAGTGAGCGATTCGCCGAAGAAATACCAGGCCGCCAAGGCGTTGAGCACGTAGCCGATGGACAGCAGCGGGTAGGCAACGCTGACCGGCACGCGCGACAGGCCGAGGATCCAGGCCACCAGACTGACCACGTAGCAGGCCACCCCGCCGAGGATGTGCGGCTCGAACGCGAGGCGCAGCCCGACCGGGAAGAAGTTCTGCGCCGAGAATTCGAAATGCCCTACCGCGTTGGTGCCGGCCTTGAGCAGCAGTTGTGCCGCGGCATTCAGCACCACGCCGCAGAGCAGGAAGCCGATGCTGGCCGCACTCATTGGCGGGGTTCCGCCGGTCCGGCCTGTGCGATTCTCTCGACCATGACGCGGCGCGGATTGCGCTGGATGATGCGCATGGTGCCCCGCAATTCCGCGGACAGCGCATCGAAGTCCCTGGGGGCGAACATGGCGTAGGCGTCGCTATCGGCGAGCCAGGCGCGCTCGAATGCCGGCATGTCGGGCAGGAACTTGTGCGGCTCCCAGCCGATGGCGACCGTCAGCTCGTCCTTGTACGACACCATGGTGACGGTGCGGCCGAGGTAGTAGGGCAGGGTGTGATCGAAGGTGTTCACCGTATAGACGCGCGTGCCGGGCTTGAGCCTCGGCCTGATTTTTTGTGCGACATCATACGCGGAATAGAGAGGGGACAGAACCTCGTGCCCGCTGCCGGCCAGCTGCGTGAAGCCCATGCCGCCAACGGCCAGCACGAGCATCGACGCGAGCACGCGGTGCTGCCAGGCGAGCAGCGCTGCGGCGATGCCGGCCGCCGCCAGCAGCGCGCCCGCCCCTGCTACCCAGGGCACGTAGCCCGCGAGCATGGCCTTGGGCAGCACCGGCTCGGCGAAGCCGGTGATGCGCGACGCGAGGAACCAGGCCGCCACGCCCAGCCCCGCGCCAAGCAGCGACTGCGCAAGCAGCAGCGCGCGGGAGGTGCGCTGCAGCTGCAGGCCGGCGAGCAGGGCCAGCGCCGGTATGAGCGGCAGGATGTAGGAACCCAGCTTGGAACTGGAGGCCGAAAAGAACACGAAGACAACGGTGCACCACACGGCGAGGAAGCGCGCCGGCTGGAAGCGGCGGCCGGGCACGCGGCGCCAGGCGCTCCAGAAACCGGCCAGCGCCGAGAGCAGCCACGGTGTCGCGCCGATGGCAAGAACCAGGATGAAGTACCACCAGGGCTGGTAGCGGCCGTGCGCCTTGGTGAGAAAGCGCTGGAAGTGCTCCTGGATGAAGAAGAACTGGAAGAACTCCTTGTTGGCGAGCGATACGGCGACAAACCACGGCGTGGCGATGAGGAGGAACAGCGCGCCGCCCGACAGGAGATGCAGGCGTGTGAGCATGCGCCAGTCGCGCGCGAGCAGGATGTAGGCGCCGACCGCCGCCACCGGCAGCACCAGGCCGATCAGGCCCTTGGACAGCACCGCCAGTGCCATGGCGGCCCACCCGGCCAGCATCCAGCGGCGCCGCGCGGCGCGGCCGGATTCATTGTCGAATTCGTCCCGTTGCGCCATCGCCACGGCCAGCACCGCCGCCGACATGAAGAAGGCGACGCCCATGTCCAGCGTCAGAAAGTGGCCGGAAAACACATGCAGCGCCATGCTGCCGAGGACGATGGCGCCGGCCTGGCCGGCCGTGGGCTCGTGCGCCGGCAGGGGTGGAGGAGGGCCGCAGATGCGCGGGCCCAACCACAGCAGCATCAGCACGGCGAGAAAACCGGTGAGCGCGGGCCACAGCCGGGCCGCCCAGTCCTGGAAGCCGAACAGGCTGAAGGCCGCGGCGGTCGCCCAGTACTGCAGGGCCGGTTTCTCGAAGTACTTGAAGCCGTTCATGCGCGGCGTCAACCAGTCGCCGCTGGCGACCATCTCGCGCGGGATCTCCGCGTAGCGCCCCTCATCGGCCTTGACCAGCTTGCGGTAGCCGATGTTGCCGAACCAGGCCAGCGCGAACAGCATGCTGATCAGGGTGGTCCAGCGGAGGGTGGCGCCTGTGGTCGATGCGGCGTTCATGGCGGTCATCCGAGCAGCAGCGCGGCGGCCACTCTGCGCTCTTCGGCCACCAGAATGTTGTAGGTGCGGCAGGCCGCGTGCACATCCATCACCTCCAGGCCGGTGCCGGCGGCCGCGAGCCGGGCCATGGCCGGGCGCATGACCGCCGCGGGCGGAAAGCGCAGGCGGCTGCCCGTGCCAAGCAGGATCACCTCGCGCTCGAGCGGAATCAGGGCTTCCAGGTGCGCCAGCATGAGTTCCTCGAGGCTACGCGCCGACCAGTCGGCGAGGATGCGGTCCGGCAGCACCACCACGCTGCGGTCAATGCGCTGGCCGTTGACGGCCACGTAATCGTCGCCATAGCCGGTGAAGGTATTGATGCTGATCGGGCCGCTGGCGTGGAGCTTCAAGGGCGGTCTGTTCCGGCGGTTGCGGGTGGTGTGGGGGAAACTCGTTTCGGGCCCTGCCATTGGCACTCAGAGGCACCGGCGACAACTGCGGCATTGGTGGCTTCGAGTGCCTGACAATGCAAGGGATATTCCCCTCGCGCTCGCCTACATGAGATGTTCCTAACGGCAATCCTGTTAGGTGCTTTAAGTGTCGGTTACAATTATATCTTTTTGCACTGCAGCGTGGCCTGAATCGGCGCCCGTGGGGGCCCTTTCAGGCTGCCGGATGGTCCGGCTGCTGCGGTCGCGCGGGCGCACGCGGCCAGGCCGGCCGGCGCCCGCCGTTTTATCAATGTCAGGACCGGGACCCGCATGCAGCCCAAGCCCATACAGAAGTCATCCAAGCTCGCCGACGTCTGCTACGACATCCGCGGGCCCGTGCTCGCGCGCGCCAAGCAGATGGAGGAGGAGGGGCAGCGCATCGTCAAGCTGAACATTGGCAACCTCGCGCCCTTCGGCTTCGATGCGCCCGACGAGGTGCGCCACGATGTCATCGTCAACCTGCAGAACGCTTCCGGCTACACCGACTCGCGTGGGCTGTTCCAGGCGCGCAAGGCCATCATGCAGTAC
>VGIE01000252.1 GCA_016867955.1 Betaproteobacteria bacterium | reverse complement strand
TTGGATCTTGCTCTTGATAAGCTCGCTGATTTCTGAGGGTTTCAGCTGTTGCATGGTGGTTTCCTTGTGATGCGTATTGAACTACGCCTAATTCTTGAGGGCGACCGACATCGCGGCGAGCTTGCTGCGAACCGAGCCGTCGATCACTTCGTCGCCCACGCGGACACAAGCGCCGCCAATCAGCTCGGCATTGATAGTGACCTGCGGACGGATCCTGCGCTTGAAGCGCCGTTCTAGATCAGCGACCAGCGTCGCCAGCTGCTGGTCATCCATCGGCAGGGCGGATTCGATGGTCGCGTCAATGGTGCCCTCACGTTCGTTCTTCAAGACTTCAAACTGTTCGTGAACCGAGGGCAGGGCGGGTACGCGCTTGTTTTCGACCAGTGCGCCGACAAAATTTCTCAGCGAGGCATCTGATTCGCCAGACAGACCGACGAGGAGTTCTGTCAACTGCGCAGAAGTGACACGCGGATTGCCGACGAGCTGCTCGACATCGGCAGATTGGGCGACGGCGGCGAGCCGGGACAGCGCCGATGACCAGCTGGACGTCGCACCGCTTTCCTCGGCAAGCCGAAACGCAGCCTCGGCATAGGGCCGGGCGATGGTGGCGATTTCGGCCATGGTCTAGCGCAGGTCCTGGCGAAGCTGTCCGAGTAGGTCGGCGTGCGCCTGGGCATTGACCTCGCGGCGCAGGATCTTTTCTGCGCCGGCCACGGCCAGCTGCGCGACCTGGTCGCGTAATGCATCCTTGGCACGCTGGATCTCGCTGTCGATCTCGGCCTTTGCAGCCGCGATCAGGCGGTCGCTCTCGGCCTTCGCAGCCGACTTCGCCTCTTCGACAACGGCGGCATGTCGCTTATCGGCCACGGCGAGGATCTCCTGCGCCTTCGCGCGGGCATCGGCTTCCAGTTGGCGAATGCGCACCTCCGCATCCTTCAGGCTGGCGTTACCCTTGTCCGCAGCGGCAAGGCCGGCGGCGATCTTCTTCGCGCGATCGTCCAGTGCCTTCATCAGAGGTGGCCACACGAATTTCATCGTGAACCATGCAAGGATGAAGAACACGACCATCTGCGCGATAAATGTTGCGTTCAGATTCACGGTTGAATTCTCCCGGGGATACTGGTGGACCAACCCGTTTGCGCGACGCCTTTCCCGGCACTGGCACGCACGGCGATCCGCGACGAATGCCTGTTCGGCTGGCGATCAGCCGGCGAACGGGTTGGCGAACGCGAACATCATTGCGATACCGACGCCGATCAGGAACGCGGCGTCGATCAGGCCCGCGAGCAGAAACATCTTCGTTTGCAACGCGTTCATCAGCTCCGGCTGGCGCGCCGATGCCTCGATGTACTTGCCACCCATGATGCCGATCCCGATACAGGCACCGATGGCACCCAGGCCGATGATCAGGCCGCAAGCGAGAGCAACGAGAGCAACGTTCGTCATGACGACTCCTTTGTTTGCAAAAAAGGGAATTACAGGTTGATGAAATCAGTGGCCTTCATGCGCCTGTCCGATGTAGACCATCGTCAGCATCATGAAGATGAACGCCTGAAGCAGCACGATCAGGATATGGAAGATCGCCCACGCGGTGCCGGCGATCACATGCATGCCGAAACCCCACCATGTCGCAGTGGCGCCAAGCAGGGCGATCAGCATGAAGATCAGTTCACCGGCGTACATGTTGCCGAATAGCCGCATGCCGAGAGAAACAGACTTGGCGGCAAATTCGATGAGATTGAGCAGGAGGTTGAAAGGCCACAATAGGGGATGGGCGCCGAACGGGGCGCAGAATAGCTCATGCACAAAGCCCCCGAGGTGCTTGATCTTCACGCTGTAATAGAACATCAGCACCAGCACGCCGAGCGACATGCCGATTGTCCCGTTGAGATCTGCCGTCGGGACGATGCGGTGGTAGTGGATGGCGTGGTCAAGCCCGGTGAGCGCGAGCAGCTTGGCGGGCAGGTCAACTGGCAGGAAATCCAGCGAGTTCATCAGCGCGACCCAGATGAAGACCGTCATCGCCAGCGGCGCAACGAACTTGCGCGACTCCGCGGAATTGACGATGCCCTTGGCCTGGTCATGCACGAATTCGACGAGCATTTCGACGAGCGCCTGGAAACGCCCCGGTACGCCCGTGGTCACGCTCTGTGCGGCGCGCCACATGAAGAAGCAGCCGAGGACGCCCATGAGGACCGACCAGAACAGGGTGTCGAAATTGACAACAGACAGGTCGATGATCGACGCCTGAGACTTGTTGCTCAGGTGCTTCAGGTGATGGACGATGTATTCCGACGCGTTTGGTGCTTGTGTGGTGGCAGCCATGTGTTCTTATCGATCAGGCAACAACAACGCCAAAAAATAACCCTGTGCCGCCGCGATGAAGCCCAGCAGCAACGCCAGCGCGTGCACCCCGCCGCCCTGCGTGTACGCCAAAGCGAACAGCGCGGCTACCAGCGCAACCTTGAGAAGTTCGCCGACTAGAAACGCTGCGCCGAAATTCGCTTGCGGATTCGCCAACGCCCGCGCCAGCCTTGCCGCAAGCAGCGCCGACGGGCCCACGCAGATAATGCCCCCGGCAAGCGCCCAGCCGCTGGCTGGCAAACCCCACACCATCGCGCACACCGCCGCCGCAGCAACGGAAAGCGCGCTCTGTGCATAGAGCACCCTGCGCGATTCTCGCCAGGCTCGTGCCGACCAACCCTCGAGCTTCAAACTATCAGGCCCGTCTCAAAGCCGCCGGATTCTAAGGCATTCTTCACGCCTTTGCCAATCGCGGAGGTTCAAGCCGGGGACTTTTTCAATCATGCACCCGAGGTAACGCTTTGAGGCTGGGCCTGGAGCGAGACCGTGACTTCACTTGAAGCGCGACAGAAGGTCTTCCAAGTGCTCTGCACTGGAATAGCTGAGGATCAGCTTGCCCGAGCCCTTCTTGCCAAGCCGGATCTCCACCGTCGTTCCGAAGCGTTGTGAAAGCTCCTCGACAAAGCGCTGCACATCGCGGCTGCTCTGCGGCAACTTCCTGGCCGAACGGGTCGCGGGATTGAGCAGCTCTTGTACGAGCTTTTCGGTCTGTCGCACGTTCAAGCCGCGGGCGGCAACCCGTTCCGCAAGCATCGCCTGCCGCGGTCCCTGAACGGCAAGGAGCGCGCGCGCGTGGCCCATCTCAAGGCGCCCTGATTCAAGCATCGCCTGTACGGGTTTGGAGAGTGAAAGCAGGCGCAGCAGGTTGGTGGTGGCCGTGCGGGACCGGCCCAGCGCCTGGGCAGCCTTTTCGTGCGTCAGCCCGAACTCAGCAATCAGCCTCTGGACTCCTGCCGCCTCCTCCAGCGGATTGAGGCCCTCTCGCTGGATGTTTTCGATGAGCGCCATGGCCAGCGCCGACGAATCCGGCACGTCACGAACCACGACCGGCACCTCGGTCAGGCCGGCGAGGCGGGCTGCCCGCCATCGGCGTTCCCCCGCGATGATTTCGTATCGAGTAGCGCTGACTGGCCTTACCAGGATCGATTGCATGACGCCCTGTGACTTGATGGACTCAGCCAGTTCCGCCAGCGCGGCTTCGTCCATACGCGTCCGCGGCTGATACTTGCCACTCTGCAGCTGGTCCAACCCGAGGGTTGCCGGCTGATCCACGGGCTTTGCCGGCGGATCGTTTCCCGCCAGCAGGGCGTCAAGACCACGACCCAGGCCCTTCATCTTTCCAACCATGGACTACTCCATTTTTTAACGGGCGACTTCAGCTTGAATGGCGCTCGTCCCATTTGCACAGACCACAAGGCCTGCTGCACTTCCCAATTCACTTGATCAATTTTGCGCCGGTGCGGGTTCTGCCGCCCTGCTCTGCAGCGCGATCTGTTCGCGCTCGAGTAGTTCCACGGCAAGCGCCATATAGGCTTGCGAGCCCTTGCACGCGGCGTCGAAATTGACCGCCGGAATGCCGAAACTGGGAGCCTCCGCCAGGCGAATGTTCCGCGGGACGACGGTGGTGTAGACCTTGGTCCCGAAATGCGATTGCAGTTGCGCGGAAACCTGCTGCGCCAGCGTGCTGCGGGGGTCAAACATGGTGCGCAGGAGGCCATCGATGTCCAGGCGCGGATTTAGGTTCTGCCGCACGCGCTTTACCGTGTTTACAAGGTCGGTCAGGCCTTCCAGGGCGTAGTACTCGCATTGCATCGGGATCATCACCGCGTCTGATGCCACCAGTCCGTTCACGGTCAGCATGTTCAGTGCGGGAGGGCAATCCAGCAGGATGAAATCGTAGTTCCCGAGCGCTGGCTCGAGGGCT
>VGIE01000251.1 GCA_016867955.1 Betaproteobacteria bacterium | reverse complement strand
AAGGCGGCGGCCGACTGTGAAGAGAGGTCGGCCTTGTTCAGCAGGATGAATGCACGAAGTCCTCCGTGCTCGGCGGCGGCCAGCACGCGCGCGACCAGTTCGTCGCTGAAGCTCGGTTCGGACGCGACGACCACGGCAACCTGGGTCGCATTGGCCGCAATCAGCTTCGTGCGATGCGCGGCCGAGCGAAAGAACAGCGAGGAGCGCCGGTCTGCTGATTCGATGACCGCTTCACCAGGGCCGGCCGGGACAGCCGTCACATTGTCACCACAGGCGTACTGAGCCTGGCGTCCCAGCGCCATGCAGGAAACCAGTCCGACCTCCGAATCTACGAGGTAACGCCGGCTGTAGGCTGCGACGATCTGGCCCCTGACGCTGGTGCCGGTTCCTCCGCGAACGGTCCTCGGGGCGCTGTCGCCCGGCCTGCGCGAGGGGCGGCTCACCGCGACCGTGGTGCGACGCCGTGGCTCAAGGCACTGATCTTGGCCGCGCAGATGAAGTCGTTAATCGAAATGCCCCCGACGGAATGGGTGCTGTAGGCGACGGTGCAGCGATCGAATGCCACGGACAGCTCGGGATGATGGTCCTCGCGGTGGGCGATCCACGCGACAGCGTTGACGAAAGCCATGGTCTGGTGATAATCGGCGAAGCGGAAGGTCTTGCACAGGTTGCCCTTCGCGAGGTGCCAGCCGCTGACCTGCGGCAGCAGTCCCGCAATCGTCGATGCGCTCATCGGCCTGGTGCCGGCCGGCAGCGCCCGGCAACCGCGCCGCGCGAGGATCACGCGAGAAGGCCGGATCACGCGGAGGCCCTGCTCGCGGCACCGCCGGCCGCGGATGCCTTCAGCGCCTGCAGCCGGGCGATGCGCAGGTTGGCAGGCGGATGCGAGTCGTACCATGCCGAGTGCAGCGGATCCGGTGTCAACGTCGAAGAATTGTCCTTGTAGAGTTTCACCAACGCCTGGATGAGGTCATTCGGTGCTGCATGCTCGGCGGCGTACTGATCGGCCTGGTATTCGTGGACGCGCGAATACATGCTTGCGAGCGGTTGCAGCGGAAAGGTGAACACCGGCACGACCAGCATGAACAGCGCCAGCGCCATTGCGGTGGAGGGGTTTTGCACGTTTAGCGCGGTATAAAACCAGTCCTTGTCAATCAGCCAGCCCAGCATTCCCAGCAATGCGAAGCTGCCGGCAAAGAGCATGGCCATGCGCTTGAGGACGTGGCGGCGCGCGAAATGCCCCAGTTCATGAGCCAGCACCGCCACGATCTCAGCCCCGCTAAGCCGGTCGAGCAGTGTATCGAAGATCACGATCCGCCGCGACTTTCCGAAACCGGTGAAGTAGGCATTACCGTGGCTGGACCGCCGCGAGGAGTCCATCACGAAGAGGCCCTTGGAACGGAAACCGCAGTTTGCGAGCAGGGATTCGATGCGTACGCGCAGATGATCGTCCTCGAGCGGCGTGAACCTGTTGAACAGGGGCGCAATCAGCGTCGGGTAGATAGCGAGAACCAGCAGATTGAAGCTCACCCACGTGGCCCAGACCCACAACCACCATGACTCGCCCATGCGCGCCATCAGCCAGAGCACGCAGAACAGCAGCGGAGCGCCCAGCAGGACGCCGACCAGCACCGATTTGGCCGCGTCGGCGAGGTAGAGCGCCAGCGAAGTGCGATTGAACCCGAATTTCGTCTCGATGACGAAGGTCCGGTACAGAGAAAAAAGCAGCTCGACGATGCTTGTCAGCAGCGCCAGCGACAGGATCAGCGCAATTCCGTGCGCGTAGCTGCCGTGCGCCAGCATCCCGGCCCAGATGTCGGAGAGTCCCTGCAAGCCCCCGCCGAGGGTCAGCGCCAGCAGCAGGACGCTGCCCGACAGCGCTTCCAGCGCACCGAGACGCGTCTTTTCGCTGCTGTAATCGGCCGCCTTCCGATGAGCATCTGCGGAGATGCGGTCGGCAAACTCCGTTGGCACGCGGTCGCGATGAGCGCCAATGTGCCGCATGTGGCGCAGGGCGAGCCACAGCCTGATGGTCGCCGAAAGCGCGATTGCGGCGAGAAACGCCACCGTGAATGCATGCATAGGAGGCATGGCCCATGAAGAGTATTCTGACAATGCGAGGGGTGACATCTCCTCGTGCTCCCCGGCGTCATGGCACCTGTCGGAAATTCCACCAGGTGCTCAACGTGATCAGTGCCTGCACTGAGTTGTGCGAGAATGGGATTTTACACGCTGATCGGCGATCATCCGCATGCCGCAAGATCAAAACAATCTTGTCTGGATCGACTTGGAAATGACCGGTCTGGAACCAGACACGGACCGGGTCATTGAGGTGGCGCTGGTCGTCACCGACAGCCATCTGGTGACCTTGGCCGAGGCACCGGTGCTGGTGGTGCACCAGCCCGACAGCATCCTCAATGCGATGGACGACTGGAACAAGGGCACCCACGCGCGCTCCGGCCTGATCGATAAGATCAGGGTCTCGACGCTGACCGAGGGCATGGTCGAGGAACGCATGCTAGAGTTCCTGGGGCGGCATGTGCCGGCGCGCGTCACACCCATGTGCGGCAACTCGATTTGCCAGGACCGGCGTTTTCTCGCGCGCTGGATGCCGAAGCTTGAAGCCTACTTCCACTATCGCAATCTGGATGTGTCGACGCTGAAGGAACTGGCGCGGCGCTGGAAGCCCGACATCATGAAGGGGTTGACCAAGCACGGTAAGCACGAGGCGCTGGCCGACATCTACGAGTCGATCGAGGAACTGAGGTACTACCGCGAACACTTTCTGAAGCTGTAGCGCCGCGCGGGTTGCCGCGGCGTGTGCGCGCTGCCCTCAGGTCACTCGGAAGTTCTTGAACTGCCAGGGATCGGCAGTATCGAAGTCCTCGGGAAACAGCACACCGCGGTCCACCAGGGGAGTCCAGTTACTGTAGGTGCCGACGAGCTTGCCCAGATATGGTGAGGCAACCTCCATCACCCGTCCGAAATCCATTTCATCCGGGTCGATCACGCCTCGGTGCGGGTTCTCGACGGCCCAGACCATGGCGCCCAGAATGGAGCAGGTGACCTGCAGGCTGGTCGCGTTGTTGTAGGGGGCGAGCTTGCGTGACTCCTTCACCGAAAGCTGCGAACCGAACCAGTAGGCGCCCTTGGCGTGCCCCATCAGCAGGACACCCAGTTCGTCGGTACCGTCAACAATCTCGTCCATGAGCACGCGGGTCTTGTCCTGCAGCCGCCAGTTCTTGCCGGCAAGTTCATGGATCGAGGCGATCGCACCGTCGCAGGGGTGGTAGGCGTAGTGCACGGTCGGACGGTAGCGCACGTGTTCGCTGTTGTGACTGTTCCGAACCGTCAGATAGTCTGCGATCGAGATCGACTCGCCGTGGGTGATGAGGAATCCGTGAAAGGGGCCTTCCAGCGGCGTCCACGTGCGCACGCGCGTCGAGGCTCCTGGCCGCTGGAGGTAGATTGCGCAACCCGGCCCGAAGTCGTGGCGCCGGCCGTCGGCGGGGAAATACTTCTCGTGCGTGCCCCAGCCGAGTTCGGCGGGTTGGGAACCCTCGCCAACGAACCCGTCCACGGACCAGGTGTTGACGAACTCGCCGACGCGCTTGGTCGGGTGGGCCGACTGCGTGTCGCGCTCGGCGATGTGGATCACCTTGATGCCGAGCTTGTGCGCGAGCTGCGCCCATTTTTCGCGGCTATTGGGCTTGGAGACCTTGGTTCCCGTATCGCGCGCGATGTCCAGCAGCGCATGCTTGACGAAATGGGAGACCAGGCCCGGATTGGCGCCGTGCGTGAGCACCGCGGTCGTGCCGGGCGCCGCGCTGCCACGATTGAGAGCGAGAGCCGATTCGCGAAGGGCGTAGTTCGAGCGCTGCGATGGTGCCAGTCGCGTATCAATGTAGCCGCCGGCCCAGGGTTCGATGCAGGTGTCCAGATAAAGCGCATTGGAGGCCTGGCAGAGTTCCATCAGTGCGACACTGGAAACGTCCACTGACACGTTGAGCAGGAAGTCGCCGGGTCTGAGAATAGGCTCTAGCACTGCGCGGTAATTGCCGCGCGTCAGAGGATTGACCAGAAATCGCACACCGAGGCGCGCCGCCTCGGCGGCGCCGCGATCGTCGGCGGTAATGATCAACACATCGGAGCGTGCCACGCCCAGGTGCCGGAGCAGCACCGGCAGCGCGCCCTGGCCCACCGAGCCGAAACCGATCAGTACGAGCTTGCCGGGAAGCTTGGCATGGAGTTTCTTCTGGGTAGTCATGGCTCTGGGATTGGCGGTCATC
>VGIE01000250.1 GCA_016867955.1 Betaproteobacteria bacterium | reverse complement strand
TGGCGCTACCCGCCTACGAAAAAGTGCTGAAGGCGGCGCACACCTTCAACCTGCTGGATGCGCGCGGCGCGATTTCGGTGACCGAGCGCGCCGCCTACATCGGCCGCATTCGCAACCTCGCCCGCGTGGTGTCGCAGTCCTACTTCGACTCGCGCCTGCGCGCGGGCTTCCCGATGTGCGCGCCGCAGGTGCTCGCGCAACTGGGCATCGACGTGCCGGCCCTGCAGGCCGCGCTCGCCGAGCGCAGCGCAACGCAGGCCGCAGGGCCGGGAGCCGCCGCATGAACCCGAGCCTGCTGGTCGAACTCTTCACCGAGGAGCTGCCGCCCAAAGCGCTGTCCGGCCTGGGCGCGAGCTTCGCAGGCAACCTGCGCGACGAACTGGTCGCAGGCGGCTTCGCCGACGCCGCGAGCATCGCGAAGTCATTCGCCACGCCGCGCCGCCTCGCCGTGCTGATTCCAGGCGTGCTGCCGCAATCGCCCGGCCGCACCGAGACCAGGAAATTGATGCCGGCCAAGGTGGCCTTCGATGCTGCGGGCAAGCCCACGGCCGCGCTGCAAAAGCGCCTGGAGAAGGAGGGCGCCGCCACGGGGCAAACGGAACGCCGCGCCGACGCCGGCGTGGAGAATGTCTACCTGAAGCTTGCCATCGCCGGCGTGCCGCTGGCGCAGGGCCTGCAGGCGGCGCTCGAGAAGACGCTGGCGAAGCTGCCCATCCAGAAGGTCATGGGCTACCAGCTCGCCGACGGCAGCACCACGGTGTCCTTCGTGCGCCCGGCCCACGGCCTCGTCGCGCTGCACGGCGCCGCGGTCGTGCCGGTGCGCATCCTCGGGCTGGAGGCCGGCCGCATCACCCATGGCCACCGCTTCCAGGGCGTGCGCGACATCGAGGTGGCCGCGGCCGACGCCTGGGAGGAGGCGCTGCGCGCGCACGGCAAGGTGATTGCCTCGTTCGAGGAGCGCAAGGCGGAAATCGCCCGCCAGCTGGACGCAAAGGCCAAGGCGCTGGGCGCCACGCTGGGCACAGCCGATGCGGTCGCGCCGCTGCTCGACGAAGTCACGGCGCTGGTGGAGTTCCCCACGGTGTACGCCGGCGAGTTCGAGGCCGAGTTCCTCGCCGTGCCGCAGGAATGCCTGATCCTCACCATGCGCGCCAACCAGAAGTACTTCCCGCTGTTCGACGCCGCAGGCAGGCTCACCAACCGCTTCCTCATCGTCAGCAACATGGAGCTGCCGCCCGAGGGGCAGGGCGCGAAGAACATCGTCCAAGGCAACCAGCGCGTGGTGCGTCCGCGCCTGGCCGATGCGCGCTTCTTCTTCGAGACCGACAAGAAGGTGAAGCTGGCCGAGCGCGTGCCGCAGCTTGCCGCCATCGTCTTCCACAACAAGCTGGGCAGCCAGCTCGACCGCGTGCGCCGCATCGAGCTGATTGCCGAATTCGTCGCCGCCAAGCTCGGTGCCAATGTCGCGCACGCGCGCGAAGCGGCGCAGCTCGCCAAGGCCGACCTCGGCAGCAACATGGTCGGCGAATTCCCCGAACTGCAGGGACTGATGGGCGGTTACTACGCCGAGCACGAGGGCCGGCCGCAGGCGGTGGCGCAGGCCATCAGGGACCAGTACCTGCTGCGCGCCAACGACATCGGCAATCCGGATAACCGCGTCAGCGCCTGCCTCTACCTCGCCGACCGGGTGGAGCTGCTCGCCGGCATGTTCGGCATCGGCAACCTGCCCACCGGCGACAAGGACCCGTTCGCGCTGCGCCGCGCCGCGCTGGGCGCGATTAGCGTGTTCGAGCAGCTGGGCGCGGCATCGAAGATCGGCCAGACCCCGACAATCGAACTCTCCGAGCTGCTGGCCTTCGCGCGCGAGACCTTCCCGGCGGGCCTGGTGGCCGAAGCCACGGATGCCGCCGTGCTCGCCTTTGTCTACGAACGCTACCGCAACCAGCTCGTCACAGCCTTCGACCGCGCCGCCGTCGACGCCGTGATCGCGCTGACGCCGCCGCTGCACGAAGTGGTGGCGCGCGTGAAGGCCGTCATCGCCTTCGGCGCGCTGCCCGAGGCGCCGGCGCTGGCTGCCGCCAACAAGCGCATCCGCAACATCCTGAAGAAAGCCGACGGCGTGGGCGGCGCCATCAATGCGGCGCTGCTCGCCGAACCCGCCGAGCGTGCGCTGCATGCCGCGCTGCTGACGCAGGAACCGCGGGTCGAGGCGAGCTTCGCGCGGCAGGATTATGCCGGCGCGCTCAAATCGCTGGCCGGCACGCGCGCGGCCGTGGACGAATTCTTCGATCGCGTCATGGTCAACGCCGAGGATCCCGTGCTGCGCGCCAACCGCCTCGCGCTGCTCGCGCAGCTGGAGCGGCTGATGAATCGCGTGGCGGATATTTCGATGCTGTCTGCTTGATCATATTCTTCATATCTTGATAGAGCCGGCATGGGATCTTTCACCAAACTGATCATTTTGGACCGCGACGGCGTGATCAATTTCGACAGCGACCGCTACATCAAGTCGCCGGACGAATGGCTGCCCATCCCCGGCAGCCTCGAGGCGATCGCTCGGCTGACGCAGCACGGCTGGCACGTTGCCGTCGCCACCAACCAGGCCGGCATCGGCCGCGGCCTGTTCGACATGGCCACGCTCAACGCCATGCACGCCAAGATGCACCGCAGCGTGGCGCAGGCCGGCGGGCGCATCGAGGCCATTTTTTACTGCCCGGACACCGCGGAGAGCAACTCGCCCTGCCGCAAGCCCAATCCGGGCATGAACATCGCCATCGGCGAGCGCTTCAACGTGCCGCTCGAAGGCGTGCCCTCGGTGGGCGACAGCCTGCGCGACATGCAGGCCGCGCACGCCGTCGGCGCGCGGCCCATCCTGGTGCTGACCGGCAAGGGCGCCAAGACCCGGAAGGAGGGCGGCCTGCCACCGGGCACCGACATTTTCCCTGACCTCGCCGCGGTGGCCGAGGTGCTGTGCGACTAGGGTCGCCCCGGCTTACCGCGGCGATCCGGGCGGCGGCGCCATGATCGTCCTGCGCTCTACGCTCTTCGCGCTGGCCCTCGTAATCATCACGCCGCCCTACTCGCTGCTCGCGCTGGCCACCGCGCCGCTGCCGCGCATCTGGCGCTACCGCATCATCTCGGGCTGGTCGCATATCGTGATCTGGCTGGCGCGCGTCGTGCTCGGCATCCGCTATCGTGTCGAAGGCCTCGAAACGCTGCCGCGGAAACCCGTGGTGTTTCTCTCCAAGCACCAGTCGGCCTGGGAGACGCTGGCCTTCCAGGTGCTGCTGCCGCCGCAGGTGCTGGTGGTGAAGCGCGAGCTGCTGTGGATCCCGTTCTTCGGCTGGGGCCTCGCGCTGACGAGCCCGATCGCCATCAACCGCCGGCGCGGCCGCCAGGCCTTGAAGCGCATGGGCGAACTGGGCAGAAAGCGTCTCGCGCAGGGCTTCTCCATCGTCGTCTATCCAGAGGGCACGCGCGTCGCGCCGGGCAAGCGCCGCGCCTATCAGCCCGGCGGCGCCTGGCTGGCGGTGAAGACCGGCGCCCCGGTGGTGCCCATCGCCCACAATGCCGGCCTGGTGTGGCCGAAGAACGCCTTCGTCAAACGGCCGGGGACCATCACGGTGCAGATCGGCGCGCCCATCGAGTCGCTGGGCACCACGCCCGACGCGCTGAATGCGCAGGTCGAGACCTGGATCGAGACGCGCATGGAAACGCTGTGCCCGAAGTAGCGCTGTTCAATCCGTTCCGGCGCATGACCGGCGCGGGGGTGTCCGACCGCTCCCTCGCGCTCGACGCCGCGGTTCTCGATGCTGGCGCGAGCGACGCCCGATTACCCGCGGGGCATCCGTCCATCGAAGGCGGGATGCTGCACTACCGGCTGGTGCGCGCCAGCCGCCGCACCATCGCCATCCATGCCGGCGTCGATGGCGTGGAAGTGCGGGCGCCGCTTCGGGGCACACTTAGCGACATCGAGTCCTTCATGCGGCAGAAGGCGCGCTGGATCCTGCGCCGGCTGGCCGACGCGCGGCCGGTCGCGCCATTCCACTGGGTGGACGGCGCGCGCCTGCCGCTGCTCGGCCGCGAGGTGCGCCTCGTCGCCACACCGGGCCTGCGCGGGGTGTTTCGCCGCGATGATGAACTGCTGGTCGGCGACCCGCTGCGACGCTCCGCCAGGGCCGCCGCGCAATGGCCCGCTGGGGGAAACGCACCATCAGACACGCAGGGAATCGGGCCCGGCCCAGCCGGGACGGCTCCCGGCACGCCGGCCGACCCGCGCGCGCAGGACTGGCGCCGTCGCGTGCTGGCCTGGCTGCGAGCGCGGGC
>VGIE01000249.1 GCA_016867955.1 Betaproteobacteria bacterium | reverse complement strand
GACCCTGATCGGCGAAAACGGCGTGCGCCTGTCCGGCGGGCAGCGGCAGCGGGTCGCCATCGCGCGCGCTTTGCTGAAGGACGCGCCGATCCTGCTGCTCGATGAGGCGACATCGGCGCTGGACAGCGAATCCGAGCGTCATGTCCAGGAGGCGCTCGAGACACTGATGCACGGCCGTACCACCATCGTCATCGCGCACCGGCTCTCGACTATCGAGGGCGCCGACCGCATCGTCGTCATGCAGCGCGGCCGCGCCGTCGAGACCGGCGACCACGCGCAGCTGATGGCGCGCGATGGCCTTTATGCCAGGTTGTATCGCATCCAGTTCGCGATGGACCCGGAGGCTGCGGAGGCATGACGCGGCTCTCGATACTGCACACCGAATCATCGTGCGGGTGGGGGGGGCAGGAGCTTCGTATCATCAGCGAAGCCGAGGGATTCCGGCGTCGCGGCCACACCGTCTGCATCGCCGCGCCGCGCGAGGCTCGCATCTTCGCGGAGGCCGGACGCCGTGGCCTCGCCGCGCTGGCCCTTCCGATCGCGAAGAAGCGCGCGGGCGGCATCCTGGCGCTGCGCCGCGAGCTGGCCTCCCGGCGCTGGGAAGTGGTCAACACGCACAGTTCCACCGACAGCTGGCTGGTAGCGCTGGCCCTGGCGGCGCTTCCCGCAACGCAAGCGGTGCCGCTGGTGCGTACGCGCCATATTTCCGCACCCATTTCGCGCAGCGCGGCCACGCGCTGGCTGTACGGCTCGGCCACGGCACATGTGGTCACCACGGGCGAGGCCCTGCGGAGACAGGTCATCGACGAGGCCGGTCTGGACGCCGGGCGCGTTACCTCGGTGCCCACCGGCATCGACCTCGAACGGTTCTGCCCGGGCGATCGTGCACAGGCGCGCACGCAGACCGGCCTCCCCGCCGGTCGTTTCGTCGTGGGAATCGTCGCCACCCTGCGCAGCTGGAAAGGGCATCGCGTTCTGGTGGAGGCGATCGCCGCGCTGAAGGATGAGCGCGCGATGCTGGTCATCGTGGGCGACGGCCCCGGGCGCGACAACCTGCGCGAACAAGTGCGCAGCCTCGGGTTGGGGGGGAGCGTGCTGATGCCCGGCAACCAGGATGACGTGGTGCCCTGGTTGCGCGCCTTCGACCTCTTTGTCCTGCCCTCCTATGCCAACGAAGGCGTGCCGCAGGCGATCATGCAGGCCATGGCCTGTGCCTGCCCGGTGATCACCACGCCGGTGGGTTCGATCGGCGAGATCGTCGAGGACGGTCAGAGCGGCCTGATGGCGAAGCCTCGGGACACGGCTGCGCTGGCGGCCACGATCCGGCGCCTGCGCGACGACCCCGGATTGCGCAGTCGGCTCGGGCAGGCGGCGCTTGACGTCGCACGGCAGCGGTTTGCGCAGGACATCATGCTCGACCGGATGGAGGCGATATTCCTTGCCGTGGTGCCAGGCGGGCGATTGCCGGTCGGCGGGGCCAAGGCATGAATATCCCCTTCGCGGACTCGGCCCTGTTCAACTACGTCCGGTATCGCGCACGAGGCGAACCGATCCAGTCGCTCGAATCGCTCCGGCTGCCCGCGATACGGCGAGCGCTGGTGGTGCTTACCACCGGCATGGGCGATGCGATACTTTCCACCCCCGTGCTGCCCGCGCTGCGGCGGGCCATGCCGCAGGCGGAACTCCGGATGTTCTGCCGTAGAGCGTGGACGCCGCTCTTTCGCGCCGACGCCGACCTGAACGGCGTGATTCCCTACCATGGAAAATACCGCCGCTTCTTCGGCACCCTGCGCAAACTGCGGGCGTTTTCGCCTGAGCTTGCCGTGGTCCTGCATGGCAATGATCCAGATATCCTGCCGCTCTGTTACCTCGCGGGCAGCCGTCACATGGTGCGGATTCCGACGGCGGGAACGCGCTACGGCTTCCTGCTGTCAAATCTCTCGCGCGATGCCGACCGTGCGACCGTGCCGGGCTGGCACTACATCGAGAACCGCCTGCGCATCCTCGATACGCTGGGCGTCCCGCCGGCGTCCGGGGTCCCGCGCATACATCTGGATGAACCGACCCGGCACCGCGTGGCGGCACGCCTGTCCGCTGACCTGGGCGGGCGTCCCTACTGGGTGCTGCATGTCTACGCCGCGGATGCCTACAAGGTCTGGCCGCCGGCACGCGCGCGGCAGCTGCTTGAGCGGGCGTTGTCCCGACTGCCGCGGTTCTCGACCGTGCTGACCGGCGGTGCGGGCGACCGCAAGCGGCTCGAACAGCTGTCAGCTGGCATGTCGGGGGTTCACAACTATGCGGGCACGCTCGATCTTGCGGAAACGGGCGCATTGCTTGCCGGTGCCGCCTGCGTGGTGGCGCCCGACACGGGGGTGGCGCATCTGGCCGCGGCCGTGGGGGCGACGGTGATCGGTCTCTATGCCCCCACCCACGCCAGCCTGATCGGGCCGCGCGCCGGCGCGCGCGCGGTGACGGTGATCCAGAAATCGCAAACCTGCACGCCCTGCGTGGAGAAGCGGTGTCCCTATACGCCGGACAACTGCATGAACCAGGTTGCAGTCGACGAGGTGTACGACGCGCTTGCCCGGGTCCTTCACTGATGCGCGAAACCATTGCGAGGGAGACGATTGCCCACCTGCTGCCCGAGTACAACCCGTTTCCGCCGGTCTTTCCTGCGGGAACCGAGTTGCGCGTGGAGCAGGTGGCGCGCCGCCAGCGCCGGTATCGCCCGGTGGTGATCTGCCGCGCGTTTCCCGGGCAGGCCGATACGGAGGTCATCGAGGCGATGACGGTCCGGCGCGTCCGCATCGGTCGCCTCTATCGCCGACTTTTCCAGAAGATCACGCGGCTCGATCCGCTGCCCTACACGGATCGCATGTGGCGCGTCGCCCGCGCGGAGGGCGCTGCGTTGCTGCATGTCCACAACGAGCCCAAACTCCTCGCGGGCGTCCATCGTCATCTGCTGCGCACCCGCATGCCGACGGTCGTGCATGTGGCCAACGAGAAGCCGCTGCCGCGAGTTTCTCTGGACGTCGTGACCCACTGGGTCGCCTGCAGCCGTTACATCAGGGACTGGATCGCCCGGGATCATGGCATTGCACCGGCTCGCATCAGCGTGATCTACACCGGCGTGGACGCGGCGGGGTGCCGGCCGGCGTGGGAAATTCCCGCCGATCAGCGCAGCGCGCTGCGGCGGCGTTTCGGCATCGAGGACCCAAAGGATACGGTGCTGCTGTTCGCCGGGCGGCTGGTCAGGGAGAAGGGCGTGAACGAGTTGCTCGATGCCTTTGCGCTGCTGCGCGAGCGGTTCGGCGAACGCCTGCGGCTGCTGGTTGCCGGCAACGTGAGGGACAGCGACGACCCGCGCAACGAGAAAGCGGTGTATGGCAGGGCAGCATCGGCGCGCATGGCCGGCATGCGGGGGGTGCGCTGGGTGGGCAGCCTGCATCCGTCGGAGGTGCATGAATTCCTCCTCGCGGGCGATGTGTTCGTCATGCCGTCGCTGTGGCACGACCCTTTTCCCACCATCATGCTGGAAGCTGCCGCAGCGGGCCTGCCCATCGTTGCCGGCGCGCGCGGCGGCATTACCGAGTTCCTGGCAGGCTGTCCGGGATTCGCGTTCGTCGGCGATCCAGCAGAAGTCCGTCAGCTTGCGGATTCGATTGCCGCATTTGTCGCCGACCCTCAGCGGCGTGTGGTGTCGGGCCGCTGGCTGCGTGCGAAGGTCGAGCGCGAGTTCGACTGGTCGCGGGTGTGCGGCGAGTTCGAGGACCTGTACGATCGGCTGCTCCATCCGGACAAGGCGCTGCGCGCATGAGGCGGGCTCTCTTCCTCCTGCCGTTCGGGATTCTGCTGTTCATCCTGCCGTTCCCGGGCACGGTTGCGCTGCGCCTGGTATGCCTTGCGGCAGCCTTCCTGCTGGTGCTGTGGTCATGGCGCAGGCTGGCGCCGCCGCCGCTCCCCTCCAGGGCGGCGTTGCTGGCCTGGGTAACGGTGGCGCTGGCTTCGCTGGCGACGGCGGTGGATACGGCCTACAGTGCCGGAGAAATCAAGAACGAGGTCGGCTACACCATGATGGCGTTCCTGGCCTTTTTTGCCGCCACGCCGGAGCGACGCGACCTGCAGCGCTGGGGCGTGATCGTCGTGGCCAGCGCGGTGACCATTTCGGTATGGGCTTCGCTTGCGTTCCTGAAAGCAGGCCATTGGGACGATCGCGGAACGTACGGAGGCGTCGGAACCTATGCTTCACTGGCAGTTGTCGCAGTGCCGATGCTGCTGGTCTGCTGGAGCCGGGCATCGGCACGCGGCCGCGCGGTCGCAGCGCTGGCGCTGGCGGC
>VGIE01000248.1 GCA_016867955.1 Betaproteobacteria bacterium | reverse complement strand
GTCCGGTACGCATCCGCTTCTACTATTCGCAGGGTGATGCTAACCTGCCATTGTCGATCAAGGGCTACGGTCGTCGCGTTGAGGACATGCTTCGCGAATTCCGCCTCGCCGCCAACGGCAAGCTGACTATCGAGAAGTTCGATCCGCAGCCGGACTCGGAGGCCGAGGATTCCGCTCAGCTGGACGGCGTCGAAGGACAGGTGCTTAACAATGGCGAGAAGTTCTATCTGGGGCTGGCCGTGAGCTATGGCGAGCGCCGCCTGCCAATTCCCGCGCTGACCGCGGACCGCGAACAGCTTCTCGAGTACGATATTGCCAAGGCCATCACGCGAGCCACGGCCAAGGACAAACCGGTGGTGGGCATCATGAGTTCGCTACCGGTGTTCGGTTCGCGAGGCATGCCGCAGATGGGCATCTCGCCCTCCGAGAAACTGGTGTTCGTCTCGGAGCTCGAACGTGATTTCCGTGTCAAGCGCGTCGATCCGGGGGGCGATAAGGTCGATGATGACATCAAGGTTCTACTGGTGATTCATCCGCGCAACTTCAGCGACAGGGCCATGTACGCCGTCGACCAGTTCGTCATGCGTGGCGGCAAGCTCATCGCCATGGTGGATCCGAACGCCTACTTCGACATCCAGCCCGGGCGCCAGCCCACGGACGCGGGTACGGCTTCCACCATGGAGAAACTGCTCAAGGTCTGGGGGCTGGGTTTCGATGCCACGAAAGTGCTGCTCGACACCAAATACATCTCCGGGGGCGGGCCGGGCGCGATGCCCACCGTACTGTCGTTGGTGGGCGATGCGTTCAACAGGGGCGACGTGACCACCAGCCGCGTGGGCTCGGCGCTGGTGCCCTTTGCCGGAGCTTTCACCGGCAAGCCGGCCGAAGGACTGACCCAGACGGTGCTGTTGCACAGCTCGGCCTTCGCCAACCTGATCGATGCGACCAATTCGCTCAAGCGCGGCGAGGAGGCGCTTCGCGGCTTCTCTCCCTCGGGAACGGAGTATCCGCTGGCGCTGCGACTGACAGGCAAGTTCAAGTCGGCCTTTCCGGATGGCAAGCCGCCCGCGGAGGCCAAGGCGAGCGACGGCAAGGGTGATGCCAAGGCAGCCAAAAAGGCCGCCGGCAAGGCCGCCAAGGTGGACGCCCCGGCACAGCCCGGCCCGGAACACCGAAAGGAGAGTGCAGAGAACGCCGTGGTGCTGATCGGCGACACCGACTTCATCAACGATGGGGCATCAGTACAGATCCAGCAGGTGTTCGGGCAGCGCATCGTCGTCCCGGCCAATGGCAATCTCGCCTTTGCGCTGGGGCTGGTGGAGCAATTCGCCGGGGACGACAAGCTGATCTCGCTGCGCAGCCGTGCCACGGCTGCGCGCCCGTTCACGGTGATCCGCGAGATGGAGGCGCGCGCACAGCAGGCCTATATAGGCAAGATCAAGGGCTTGGAGGATTCGCTGCAGCAGACCACCGAGAAATTGCAGGCGCTGCAACGGCAGCGCGGTCCCGGCCAGCAAAGCACCTCTATCCTGACTGCGGCGCAGCAGGCAGAAGTCGACAATTTCCGCCGCACGGCCGCAGAAAAGCGCAAGGAACTCAAGGAGGTGCGCAAGGAGTTGCGTGCTGACAGCGAGGCGCTGGAATTCTGGACAAAGGTGATAAACATCGGCGCGGTGCCCCTGGTCGTGACGATTGCCGGGTTGTTACTGGCCCTCGGACGGCGCCGGAAGGTGGTGACGCTATGAGCCGCAAGCAGTTCCTGATCCTGCTGGTCGCCTTGGTCGTGCTGGCTGTCGCCGGGGCCGGGGTCTTTTTCAAGGACCGCTCAGCCTGGAAGCGCGACGATGCGCGCCTGGGCGAAAAGCTGCTGCCGGCCCTGAAGGCAGCGGAGGTTTCGGAAATCGTGCTGCGCGGTGAACGCAGCGAAGTACACGTCGTGAAGTCCGCGGCAGGTTGGATCGTGCGTGAGCGCGCTGACTTCCCGGCGGATGCAAACGCTGTGAGCGGCCTGCTGCTGAAACTCATCGACCTCAAGGTCGTTCAGACGGAGCCGTCGGGCGACGCGCAGCGTGCGCGTCTGCTGCTGCTTGAACCGAAGCCTCCGGACGCGGCCGCGAAGGCGCCCGACCGGACGGCCAAGGTCCTGGTACCTGCGGATGGCAGGGGGGAAGGTGCTAAGGCTGAGGCGGGGAGGGCGGATTCGGCGGGCACCGTTCTGGAATTGAAGGACGGTGCCGGCAAGGTTCTCGGCCGGCTGCTGCTGGGCAAGACCCTGATGAAACAGTCGGACCAGAGTGGTGATTCCGACATTCCCTCCGGCCGCTACGTGCTGGTTGGCGATGGCGCGGGCAGCATCGTGGTGGTGGCCGACCCTCTCAAGGATGCCGATCCGGGACCCGCAGCGTGGCTGGACAAGGATGTCATCCGTGCCGATAGCGTGAAAAGCGTCAAGGCGGTTGGGCCGGATGGAAGGCAGCGGTGGTCGCTCAGCCGTGCCAAGGAGGGTGACCTGATGACCTTCGTGAGTTCGCCGGACAAGGTCGATCCGCAAAAGGGCCAGGATACCGTCAGCGCCTTCTACGGGATCTCGTTGCTCGACGTGGTGGCGGATCCGGCCCGGGCGGGTACCGGGCTGGACAAGCCGCTTACGGTCACGGCCCAGTCGTTCGATGGGGTCAGCTACGTACTGAAGATCGGGGCAAAGGCGGGCGACGATCGCTACTATTTGGCGGTTTCCAGTGCCGGCCAGCATGCCAAGACACGCGAGCCGGTCAAGGGCGAGAGCGCAGAGGACAAGGCAAAGCGCGACAAGGAGTTCGAGGAGAGTCTGCCGAAGCGCGCCGAACGCCGCGCCCGCGACAAGACGATGGAGAAGTGGGCGTATATCGTGCCGCGGACGGCCATAGCCGCAGTGATGCGCGAGCGCACCGAATTGTTTCCCGACAAGAAGCCCGAGGCCAAGAAGCCATAGCCGGCCGCGCCAGCGGAGCCGCCCTCGTTATCCTGATAACGATATAACAGTTCAATGCGAAGGCACCGTAGACGGGCATCTGCATTTCCTAATCTCTTGAAGTGGTGTTCTGCACAGCCGTTCCAGGCACTTCATGGAGCATGGGGTGGCTTGCATCGGTTGGCCCCGTCAGTGCGCAACGGCCTGTTTCAATTCCGGCAAGAGTCTCCGCCGGAGGCGGTCAGCGCGCTCGACATGGCTGGCGGCGAGCCCCGCACGCGGGATCCCTTACCCATGTGCACCGAGCCGACTAGGGTTACGTACGGCGCTATGGAGGGGTCGTCGGACGTGCTGGTCAGGCGGCTTTCACCGGGCGCAAGATGGGCTTTGCGCGCTTCTGTCCGCGATAATCGTGGCATCGCCGAATAGTACGAATGTGGCTGGGCTGCCTCGCGGATCTGGTTGATATTCCAGCGGAAGCCAGTGCAGCAGCATGGTAAGATTTTGCCGTGAACGCAGACCTGCACTGCCACTCTAGGGCATCCGATGGTCTGCTTGCGGCAGACATCCTCGCCGAGCGCGCCAGAAATCGCGGCGTCGAACTCATCAGCCTGACCGACCACGACGATCTGTCCGCCCTGGCCGACATGCGTCGCGAAGCCGAGGCGCGCGGGCTGCGCTTCGTCGACGGCGTGGAAATTTCGGCCTGCTGGCGCGGCATCGGTATTCATGTGCTGGGGCTGAATGTGGACCCAGGCGACCCGTCGCTGGTTGCCGGTTTGCAGGCCATCCGCGATTCGCGCGCAGCGCGTGCTGTCGCCATGGGTGAATCACTGGCCCGCTCAGGCATCGATGGGGCGTTGGCTGGTGCTCTGTCGTATGCGGGCAATCCCGCGCTGGTCAGTCGAACCCATTTCGCCCGGTTCCTCGCGGAGCGGGGTCATGCCAGGGACGTCAGGAGCGTTTTCCAACGCTTCCTCATCGAGGGCAAGCCGGGGTTCGTCGCCCACCAGTGGGCGAGCCTTGCCGATGCTGTGCGCTGGGTGAGGGACAGCGGCGGCCAGGCGGTAGTGGCACATCCTGGGCGCTACCCCCTCTCCGAGGCGGCACTGCGCGAATTCCTCGAAGAGTTCCGCGCACTTGGTGGCAGCGGCATCGAGGTTATTTCCGGTGCGCATACGCCGGACCAGCACGACAATTTCGCCGCCCTGGCTCGGGAGTTTGGGCTGCTGGGTTCCCGCGGCTCGGACTTTCACGGGCCAGGCGAAAGCAGGTTCGATCTTGGGTCGCTCCCACCACTGCCGCAAGGGATCAATCCGGTGTGGTCGGCATGGTAGCCGCATTCCCGGGGCGTGCCTGAAGGCTGCCAAACGTCCGCGGGGCGCGCA
>VGIE01000247.1 GCA_016867955.1 Betaproteobacteria bacterium | reverse complement strand
TGCCAACAGGTCCTTGCTCTCCGGGATGGTGCCCGGCGCATAGACATGGGAATGGCGGATGATACCCCCAGCGTCCAGCAGGAACACCGAGCGTGCATCCATGCCGCGTTCCTCATTGAACACGCCGTAGGCGCGGCCCACCGCGCCATGCGGCCAGTAATCCGACAGCAGCGGGAATGGCAGGCCGTTGAACTGCTCGGCCCACGCCTTCAGGCTGTGGCTGGTGTCGGCGCTGATCTGCAGGATCTCGGCGCCAAGCCTCGCGAATTCGGCGTGGTTCGCACGGAACCCGCTGACCTGGTTCTGTCAGCCCCCGGTGAAGGCGAACGGCAGGAAGGCAACGGCCACGCGCCGACCGCGGTAGCCGGACAGCGACAGCGTCTCGCCGGTATGCGCGGCGAGCGTGAAATCCGGCGCCAGCTCACCGGGCAGCAGGGCTGCCATGGGAATCCCCGATGCTCCGCTCAGGTCGGCTGCACGATGGCGCCCGGCATGGCCCCGGTGTGCTTGCCGTGCTCCATGACGGCCTGCCCCGCCACCAGCACGTATTCCATGCCGCTTGGCTTCGAGTAGAGGCGTGTGCCGCCGGCGGGCAGGTCATGCAGCTGCAGCTCCGGCGGCTGCACCGAGCCCACCCGCGCCGGGTCGAACAGCATCAGGTCGGCCCGCTTGCCCGGAACAATGCGGCCGCGATCGGCCAGGCGCATGTTGTCGGCCGGCTCGGAGGTCATGCGCTTGACCGCGTATTCAAGATCGATGACTTTCTCGTCGCGCACCCAGTGACCCAGCATGTAGGTGGCGAACCCGGCCTGGAACATCTGGTCCACATGCGCGCCACCGTCGTGCAGGCCGACCAGGATGCGCGGGTCCTTGATGTGCTGCCCGAGCTTCTTGTGGTCGTTGTTGGCGTGCGATCCGAGCAGCTTCAGCTCGAGGTCATTCTCCAGCGCCAGGTCGATCATGACGTCGAAGGGGTCGCCGCCGCGGATCTCCGCCACCTGCTGAACCGACTTGTTGAGCAAGGGCTCCGACTTCGGGTTCTTCACGCGCAGCACGGTGGCATGCGGCCAGGCGGTGCCGAACAGCTTGGGCCCGGAGCGCAGGCCGGACTTGGCGCGCTCGCGCCAGGCAGGGTCGGCATAGATGCGCTTCTGCTCCTCCACCGTGCGGTTCAGCGTCTCCTTGAACGCATCCACGTCGGCCAGCGCCATGGCATTGCGGAAATCGAGCTCGATGGTCATCGGCATGATGGTGGTCTGCGGCAGCGCTCCGCGCGCCCTGAGGCGCCCGCACTTCTGCAGCATCTGCTCGATGGCTTCCGGATAATCGGCGCGGTAGAACGCGCCTGAGAAGGTGACCGCGCGTCCGCCGCTGGCATCGAGCAGGAGATCGAGCTTGGCCAGCTCCTCGTCGGTGGGCTTGGCCAGCGCCTCGATGACGTTGGCCTGGATCGCGCCGCGGCCAAGTTCCTTCAGGACGCCGGCGTAGGTCTTCAGCTCCGCGGCGTCGGCCAGCTGCGTCGGCAGGGGCTTGCCCTGGTAGCCGGTCTGGCGCTTGGTCATGGTGGAACTGAAGCCAAAGGCGCCGGCCTTGATCGCTTCCCTCAGGTTGGCGGCAATGCGCGCCGTCTCCTCGGGCGTGGCGGCGCGCTTGTTGGCCTCGTCGCCGAGTTCCCAGCGCCGCAACGGCCCGAGCGGCACGAAGGCTGCCACATTGATGCCGAGGCCGCGGCGCTGCACGAAATCGAGGTACTGCGGAAAGGTCTCGAACTCCCAGCCGATGCCGGCTTTCATGGTGTCGAAGGAAATGCCTTCCAGCACCACGAGATCATGCATGGAAATGTCGCGGTCCTTCGGACGGCAGGGTGCCACACCGATGCCGCAATTGCCCTGGATCACCGTGGTGGTGCCATGCGAGGCCGACGTTGCCAGCGTGCCATCCCAGCACAATTGCGCGTCGTAATGCGTGTGCACATCGATGACGCCGGGCGCCACCACCAGGCCGGCGGCATCGATGACGCGCTTGGCGTCGTCGCCGAGCTTGCCGATCTCGACGATCTTGCCGTCCTTCACCGCGACGTCGGCCGTGTAGCGCGGCGCTCCCGTCCCGTCCACCACCGTCCCGCCCTTCACCGCCAAGTCGTAACTCATCGTTGCATCCTCCATTTCGTGCCGCGGTGACAGAGCGCCGTCACTGCCGCTTGAGATCGTCGTTTCTGCGCGGAATATACCATTTGGGGAAATGCTGCCGGATCGCCTTGCCGGAGCGGTCCCACGCCATGCGGGTGTCGAACACTATTGCCGAGCGGGCGTTTCACCATTGACGGGACACTCCCGTCCGGCTCCCCCGCATCGGCGGCCGATTCCATCCTTGCGAACCGGCCTCGGGGCCGGCGGCCGCGGCCTTCCCCGGCCTGCGCGCGGAACGGGACTACCCGCGCGTGCGCGCAGCACCGGGGGACGAACCCGGTTCTTCGTACCACGCCGGGAAGTACATGCGCACCGGCTCGCTGCCGCGGCTCATGGCATGGCAGGTGTCGACGATGGCGCCGATCTGCCCCGGGTCGTTGAGCGGGCGAAGCGTGCCCGCGAAGGTCTGGAAGGCTGCCGTGGGAATTGCCCCCAGAAGTTCGTTGATGTGCGTGCAGCCCCGGACCCGGCCAAAGCGCTCCGCCAGCGCCTTGCGGAATCCGCGGACCAGGTTCAAGCCGACCAGACTGCCGTAGTCCGGCACGACGGCCTCGCAGACGCCGTCCCAGGGCCGCGTATCGGAAGCCACCTCGGCCTCCCTGATATTGAACTCGGCATCGATGGATATCCGCACGCGCATCTCGTGAACAAGGGTCCCGGCGGGCCGCGACTTGGACGCGTTGGGGAAATCGAAGGTCTTCTGGTCGGTCAGCGTGCCCTCGATGTCGAAGAGCCCGTCTTCACGCTGGAAGCCTTCCAGCAGGATCCTGCGGATGTGCTTCTTGCTGCGCGGCTTGGCGGGTGAGAGCGGCATGTCTTGATTCCAATGCAGTTGAAAGTTGCGTTTGCGTTCCCGCAGGGCCTCATCGGGCCTGCCACGTCAGCGGCACCCGCACCGGCGACCACACCGTGCCGCCGCGCGTCTCGGCCTCGCCCTCCAGGTCGATCGTAAACGCGGGGATCCGTAGGATCCACTCCTCGAGGAATATGCGGATCTCGGTGCGCGCGAGGTGCGAGCCGATGCAGCGGTGCGGCCCGCCGCCAAAGCCGAGGTGCGGACTGATCTCGCGGCGAAAGTCCACCCGCAGCGGGTCATCCACCTTGCGCTCGTCCAGGCCATGCACCTGCGACATGAAGAAGATGCGCTCGCCCTGCTTGAACTGCAGGCCCATGTACTCCATGTCGTGGCGCGCGCCGCGGCTGAACGATGCGACGCTGTGCGTGCGCACCAGTTCCTCCACCGCCGCGGGAATCAGCGACGGATCGTCGACGAGCTGTTGGTAATAGCCAGGATTTCCCCCGAGGAAGAGCATGATGAAGGACAGCGTCGAGGCCACCGTGTCCAGCCCGCCTAGGAACAGCAGCAGGCCCAAGCCGAGCAGTTCGTCCTCGTTGAGCGGCCGGCCCTGAAAGCGCCCGCGCAGCACCGTGCTCAGCAGGTCGGTGCCTTCGTGCCCGCGGCGCTCCTCGAAGATCTTCAGCACGTAGCGCCCGAGCCTGGTGTTGGCCGCCTCGCGCTCGGCCGGGTCCGGCGAGCGCACGGAGATTTCGGTCCAGTCCAGCAGCTGCGCGCGATGCTCGGTGGGCGCATCGGCCATGGCGAGGAACACGCTCACCGGAAATTCGCGCGCGATTTCGCTGATGAACTCGCAGCGCCCCGCCGGCTGTATCGCCGCGATCATCTCCTGCGACAGCTTGCGCAGGTAATCCTCCATGGTCTTCACCGCGCGCGGTGTGAAGGCCGGTGCGATGATGGCGCGGTACTCGGTGTGCGCGGGCGGGTCCGACTGGTTGGGCAGCGTCGAGGGCTTGCGCGCCCCGGGGAATATGGCCTCGCTGGAGAAGCGCTCGGTGTCGCGCAGCATCTCGAGCGCCTCGAGAGCCCCGCTCACGACCCAGTGCCCGCCGTTCCGGGGGGTCCAGAAGATCCGCGGCTCGCGCTTCGGCAGGTTTGCCATCACCGAGCGATACGGGTCCTTCATCAGCAGCGGGGAGAGGTAGATGTCGAAATCGAAGACCAGGTGCGCGGGCACGTGTTCGGGAACTTGCACACCCATCGGTTTCCTCTTGCGGACAGTTCAATGTTCTCAAGTATAGTGCCGTCAGGTGCTCTCGGCTTACCGACCACGGCCCGGCGATTCAATGCGGCAGACGGATTG
>VGIE01000246.1 GCA_016867955.1 Betaproteobacteria bacterium | reverse complement strand
CCAGATGCTCCTCGGCGTCTGCATCCACGCGCTGATCAGCACCAGCCAGACAATGGTGATCGGGATGAACACCTTCCAGCCCAGGCGCATGATCTGGTCATAGCGGTAGCGCGGAAAGGTGGCTCGCAGCCACAGGAACATCGAGACGATGACGAATATCTTGATCAGCAGCCACAGGATGGGCGGCAGCCAGGTGAAGGGCGCGAAGGCAAACGGCGGCGCCCAGCCGCCGAAGAACATGATCGCTGTCAGCGTCGCGATCAGCAGCATGTTGGCGTATTCGGCGAGGAAGAAGGTCGCGAATCCCATGCCCGAATACTCGATCATGTGGCCGGCGACGATTTCCGACTCGCCTTCGACCACGTCGAAGGGCGCGCGGTTGGTCTCGGCCACTCCCGAGATGAAATACACCAGAAGCATGGGCAGCAGCGGCAGCCAGTTCCAGGACAGGAAATTCACGCCCTGCGCGGCGAACATGCCGCGCGACTGAGCGTTGACGATTTCCGAGAGGTTGAGGCTTTGCGAGACGAGCAACACGCACACCAGCGCGAAGCCCATGGCGATTTCGTAGGCGACGATCTGTGCCGCCGAGCGCATCGCGCCAAGAAAGGCGTACTTGGAATTGGATGCCCATCCGGCGATGATTACGCCGTACACGCCCATCGAGGTCATCGCCAAGAGGTAGAGGATGCCGGCGTTGACATCGGCCAGCACCACCTCCGGGGCGAAGGGAATCACCGCCCAGGCCGCCAGTGCGGGGCCCAGCGCCAGCACCGGCGCAAGCAGGAACAGGAACTTGTTCGAGTTGGCCGGGATGATGAGTTCCTTCACCAGCGCCTTGAGGCCGTCGGCGATGGGCTGGAACAGCCCGAGCGGCCCGACGCGGTTGGGTCCTAGGCGGATCTGGATCCAGCCGATGAACTTGCGCTCCCAGAGCGTGAGGTACGCAACGGCGAGCATCAGCGGGGCGATGATGCAGAAAATCAGGACCACGGTCTTGATCGCGGTATACGCATAGGCGCCCAACAGCGGTCCCAGACCGGAAGCGAGCAGCCCCTGAAAGGATTGCAGGAGTTCGTTCACGCGCGCTCCACCGTGAGTTCGCCGAACATCGGCCCCAGGGCCACCGTCGTGGCTTGCGCGGCTGCAATGCGCACCACGCCCTCGGGCAGGCGCTCGTCGATGGCCGCTTTGAGCACCACCTCGCCTACCTGGCGCACGCGCACCCGGTCACCGGCGGCCAGGCCGAGCTTCTGCGCCAGCGAGGTGCGCATGCGCGCCTGCGGCGGCCGCGCGTCGCGCGTCATCTGCAGGGCCTCGGCGCGACGCACAATGGGGTCCGTCGCATAGATCGGCACGTCGGCCACGCGCTGCAGGCCGGCGGCAGGCGTCGTTCGCAACGCCGGCGCGACACCCGGGAGCCGGTTGTTCATGAGTCCGGACCAGTTCGACGGCGCGCCGAGCTCGTCGCGCACGGCTTCGCTGGAATCCTGCTCGAACCCCGGCAGCGCGAGCAGGTTGCCGAGCACGCGCAGGATCTTCCAGCCCGGCCGGGATTGCCCGGCGGCACGCACCACGCCGTTGAAGCCCTGCGCGCGGCCCTCGCAATTGACGAAGGTGCCGGAGGTCTCGGTGAACGGCGCCAGCGGCAGGAGCACGTCCGCGTATTCCGTTGCGCGCCCGGCAAAGCTGGTAATGGACACGACGAACTCCGCCGCCTGCATGGCCGACAAGGCGCGCGCCGCGTCGGCGCAGTCCAGTTCCGGCTCGACGCCGAGCAGAACGTAAGCATTGCGGGGCGCCGCCAGCATGCCGGCGGCGTTCAGGCCGCCCTTTCCGGGGATGCAATTGGCGACGTAGCCGCCGACCGAGCCGGCCGCCTCGCCGAGGAACCCGAAACGGGCGCCAAGCAGGTCCGCCAGCTGCTGGGCCAGCAGCTGCAGTGCCGTGGCGCGCGGATGCTGCGCGGCGAAGTTGCCGAGGAAGATGCCTGCCGCCTTGCCAGATGCGAGGCTGGCTGCGATCCGGCGCGACTCGTCCGAGACTTCGAGTCCGGCGATGGCTTCCGCAACGGCCTGTCCCTTGAGCCCGGCGGCGGCCTTGATCACCTGGGCAAGCACTTCAGGCAGTTCGGCCGGCGGCACGATGGCCTTGTTGGCGACCGCCATCAGCAGCTCGTCGTCGGCCGAGTGCAGGATGTTGAGCTGCTGGACACGCTTGCCCGCCTGCCGCAGGCGCGCGGCCAGCAGCGGATGATCCTTGCGCAGGAAGGAGCCGACGACGAGCACGCGGTCGAGCGCGGCGATGTCGGCCACCGGCATGCCCAGCCAGGGGATGCCGGCGCGCGAGCCGTCAGCTGAGAAATCGGATTGCCGCAGGCGGAAATCCACGTTCTCACTGCCCAGCTGGCGCACCAGCTTCTGCGCGAGATGCATCTCCTCCAGGGTGGCGGTCGGGCTGACCAGCGCGCCGATGGCCGCGGGGCCGCGTGCCGCCTTCACCTCGCGCAGGCGCGTGGCAACCAGCTCCAGCGCGGTCTGCCAGTCGGCCTCGCGCCAGGCTTCGCCCTCCCTCACCATGGGAACGGTCAGGCGTTCGGCGGAGTTCAGACCCTCGTAGGAAAAGCGGTCGCGGTCGGAGATCCAGCACTCGTTCACAGCGTCGTTCTCCAGCGGCACCACGCGAAGCACTTGCTCCTGCTTGGTCTGCGCGATGAGGTTGGCTCCCAGGCTGTCATGCGGCGAGACCGTCCTGCGACGGCTCAGCTCCCAGGTACGTGCGCTGTAACGGAAGGGCTTCGAGGTCAGCGCGCCAACCGGGCAGATGTCAATCATGTTGCCCGAGAGTTCCGAATCCACCGACTTGCCGACAAAGGAGACGATCTCGGCATGCTCGCCGCGGCCGATCATGCCCAGCTCCATTACGCCGGCCACTTCCTGGCCGAAGCGCACGCAGCGCGTGCAGTGGATGCAGCGGCTCATCTCCTCTGCCGACACCAGCGGCCCGAGATTCTTGTGGAACACCACGCGCTTCGCCTCGGTATAGCGCGAGGCACTGCCGCCGTAGCCGACCGAGAGATCCTGCAACTGGCACTCGCCGCCCTGGTCGCAGATCGGGCAGTCGAGCGGATGGTTGATGAGCAGGAACTCCATCACGCCGCTTTGCGCCTTCTTGGCTGCCTCCGAGTGCGTCCAGACCTTCATGCCGTCAGTGACGGGCGTGGCGCAGGCGGGCATCGGCTTGGGCGCCTTCTCCACCTGCACCAGGCACATGCGGCAGTTGGCGGCGATGGAAAGCTTCTTGTGGTAACAGAAATGCGGAACGAAGATGCCGAGTCGGTTGGCCGCCTCCATGACGGTCACGCCATGCGGCACTTCCAAGCCCCTGCCGTCGACTTCGACTTTCAGCATGGCCATGGTTCAGGCAGCCTTTTCGAGATGGGCGGCGTGGGCGCCGGCGCGCCCCCACCTCGGCTCGCTGTCGGGCCCGGACACGAGGCAGCGCTTGTTGTCGATGTGATGGGCGAATTCGGAGCGGAAATGCCTGAGGAAACTCTTCACCGGCAGCGCCGCCGCATCGCCCAGCGCGCAGATGGTGCGGCCGGCAATATTGTCGGCGACATTGTCGAGCAACGCGAGGTCCTCCGGGCGGCCCTGGCCGTTCTCGATGCGATGGACAACCCGGTAGAGCCAGCCGGTGCCCTCGCGGCAGGGGGTGCACTGGCCGCAGGACTCCTCGTAGTAGAAGTAGGACAGGCGCTCCAGTGCCCGCACCATGCAGGTCCGCTCGTCCATCACGATGACGGCGCCCGAACCGAGCATGGAACCGGCCTTGGCGATGGAGTCGTAGTCCATGTCGGTGGCCATGATGACCTCGGCCGGTAGCACCGGCATCGACGAGCCGCCGGGAATCACCGCCTTCAGCTTGCGGCCGTCCTTCACGCCGCCTGCCATCTCGAGCAGCGTGGCGAACGGCGTGCCGAGCTTCACCTCGTAGTTGCCCGGGCGGTTGACGTGGCCAGACACCGAGAACACCTTGGTGCCGCCGTTGTTGGGCCTGCCGAGTGCGAGGAAGGCATCGGCGCCGTTGCGGATGATCCACGGCACCTGAGCGAAGGTCTCGGTGTTGTTGATGGTTGTCGGCTTGCCGTACAGGCCGTAGCTGGCCGGGAACGGCGGCTTGAAGCGCGGCTGGCCCTTCTTGCCTTCGAGCGACTCGAGCAGCGCGGTCTCCTCGCCACAGATGTAGGCGCCGTAGCCGGCATGAGCATAGAGCTCGAAACCGAAATCGGAGCCGAGAATGTTCCCGCCGAGGTAGCCCGCCGCGCGTGCCTCCTCCAGCGCCTCCTCGAAGCGCTC
>VGIE01000245.1 GCA_016867955.1 Betaproteobacteria bacterium | reverse complement strand
GCCCCTGCGGGCCAGCGACAGATTGTCCTTGTTGATCAGGTGGCGTGTCATCTCGAGCAACGGGACATGTACCGTGATGAAGTGGCTTGCCTTCAACACCTCTTCGATCGAGCTCGCGCGGCGGACCTGCGATGGCAGCCCCCAGGCAGCGTCCACGGTGATCTCCGGGTCATAGCCCAGGACATTCATGCCGAGTTTGATCGCCGAGTCGGCAATCAGGCTGCCGATCTTCCCAAGTCCGATGATTCCCAGCGTGTGGCTGGGCAATTCGATTCCGGCAAATTTTTTCTTCCCGTCCTCGACTTTCTTCGCCAGCCGCTCATCATCCTTCTCGGCAGCAGACACGGCATTGGCAAAATCCAGCGCAGGCGCCAGGTTCCGCGCGGCGATCAGCATGCCGGCAAGCACCAGTTCCTTCACCGCATTGGCATTGGCGCCAGGTGCATTGAACACCGGTACGCCGCGGGCGCTCATGTCCTTGACCGGGATGTTGTTCGTTCCAGCACCTGCGCGCCCTATGGCCCGCACCGACGCCGGTATCGTCATCGAATGCATATCGTGGGAACGCACCAAGATCGCGTCGGGATCCTCGATCGATTCCCCGAACCGATAGAAAGCGGGCGGCAGGCGGTCCAGCCCCACCTTGGCAATCTGATTGAGTACCTGAATCTTGAATGACGATGGCATTGCTTGGATATTCCTGTGCTCGGGATCATTTCGGGTCGTCCGGTTCCGCGGCGTTGCCGCAGCGCCGGCCCTCGCCAACCGACTGCCTGATCAGGCGTTCTGCGCCTCGAACTCCTTCATGTATTCGACCAGCTTGCGCACGCCATCGATCGGCATCGCATTGTAGATCGACGCACGCATTCCACCCACAGCACGGTGGCCTTTCAGCTCCACCATTCCCCGTTCCTCGGCACCCTTGAGGAACGCGCCGTCCAGCGACTCGTTCTTCAGCCTGAAGGGCACGTTCATTCGGGACCGGTCGGCCCGGGCCACCGGGCTTACAAAAAACCCGCTCTGGTCCAGGTAGTCATAGAGCACGGCCACCTTAACGATGTTGTGTCGCTCTATTGCCGCCATACCCCCCTGCTTCTTCAGCCACTTGAACACGAGTCCCGCGATGTAGACCGCATAGGTCGGCGGGGTATTCAGCATGGAGTCGTGGTCCGCCTGCTGCTTGTAGTCGAACGCCGACGGCGTAATCGGCAGGGCCTTGCCGATGAGGTCATCACGGACGATTACGATCGTCAGGCCCGCGGGGCCGATGTTCTTCTGGGCGCCGGCGTAGATGAGCCCGTACTTTGCGACGTCAACCGGGCGCGACAGGATATGCGAGGACATGTCCGCTACCAGCGGCACTCCACCAGTCTCCGGCACCCAGTGGTATTCGAGGCCGCCGATGGTTTCATTGCTGCAGATATGCACATACGCGGCATCCGCCGACAACACCCAGGTTTCCCGTGCCGGGATGTATGTGAACGACCGGTCTTCACTGCTGGCCGCCACATTGACCCGGCAGTACTTCCCCGCCTCCTTGATGGACTTCTTCGACCATTCACCGGTATTGACGTAGTCGGCAACCGCGTGTCCTCGCAGCATGTTCATTGGCACGATCGCGTTCTCGGCGATGGCACCACCCTGCAGGAACAGAACCTTGTAATTCGAAGGCACTGCGAGCAGCTCCCGCAGGTCCGCTTCCGCCTCTGCGTGGATCTTGATGAACTCCTTGCCGCGATGGCTCATTTCCATCACGCCCATTCCCGACCCGTGCCAGTCAAGCATTTCATCTGCCGCCTGCCGAAGAACCTCTTCCGGCAAAGCCGCAGGCCCCGCACTGAAATTGATCACTCTGCCCATGCTAGTCCGCCCATGCCTTTGACACCTGTTGACCTGACCGCGGACCGGAGGTCACGCCGCGGCACCCGTGCCCGTCGATCCAGCCGCTCTCGGAATTACTGTACCGCCGGTGGCTCCCCGGAGGTGCCTCCGCTAGCATGCTCGTCAGCCCCAACTTCGCTCTCGGGATCAACGGTCTCGCCGTCTCCGCCGCCATTGTCGGCCTCGCCCTCGACGATCCGCTCCAGCCCCGCCAGCTTGGTTCCCTCGTCAAGGTTGATCAGTGTCACCCCCTGCGTGGATCGCCCCATTTCGCGGATGTCCTCCACCCACGTCCGGATCATCACGCCTCCGGTGGAGATCAGCATGATCTCGTCGCGGTTGTTGACCAGCACCGCACCGACCAGCGGCCCGTTACGCTCGCTGGTCTGCATGGCGATCATGCCCTTGGTGCCGCGCCCGTGGCGCGTGTACTCCGAAATGGCGGTGCGCTTGCCGAATCCGTTTTCCGTCGCGGTCAGCACCGTGAGCACCTCGGATTCCGCGACCAGCATCGACACCACGCGCTGGCCGGCGTCGAGCATCATGCCGCGAACCCCGCGCGCCTGCCGTCCCATCGGACGCACGTCATCCTCTTCGAACCTGACCGCCTTGCCGGCATCTGAAAACAGCATAACATCGTGCTCGCCATCGGTGATGGCCGCACCGATCAGCATGTCGTCCTCGTCGAGTTCCACCGCAATGATCCCCCGCTCGCGCGGGTTGGAGAAAGCGGACAGCGGGGTTTTCTTCACCGTGCCCATGGCAGTAGCCATGAATACGTAGCGATTGTCGACATAAGCCGCAATCGGCAGGACTGCAGTGATCTTCTCGCCCTCGACCAGCGGAAACAGGTTGACCATCGGCTTGCCTCGGCTGGTCCGGGTGCCTTGCGGCACCTTGTAGACCTTCAGCCAGTAGAGCCGGCCGGTCGAGGAGAAGCACAGCATCGTGTCATGGGTATTGGCGATGAAGAGGCGATCGATGAAATCGTCCTCTTTCGTTGTCGCCGCTTGTTTGCCCCGGCCGCCGCGTCGCTGCGCGCGATAGTCTGCCAGCGGTTGTGCCTTGACGTATCCCGCATGCGAGAACGTGACCACGACGTCCTCCGGCGCAATCAAGTCCTCCATCGAAAGGTCTTCCGCATCGATGACAATCTCGCTGCGCCTCTTGTCTCCATACTGTTTGCGGATCTCGTCCAGCTCGACGGAGATGATCTCCGTGATCCGGGCCGGGTTGGCCAGGATGTCGAGGTAGTCGGCAATCCTTGCCAGCAGTTCCTTGTACTCCTCGACGATCTTGTCCTGCTCCAACCCCGTCAGGCGCTGCAGGCGCATTTCCAGTATGGCCTGCGCCTGCGGATCGGAGAGACGATAGCCTTCCGTCTGGAGACCGTACGCCTTGACAATCCCCTCCGGGCGCGAAGCGTCCGCGCCGGCGCGCGACAGCATCTCCTCGACCACGCTGGAGCGCCACAGCCTCCCCATCAGGCCAATCTTGGCCTCTGCCGGCGTCTGCGAGCGCTTGATGAGCGCGATGATCTCGTCGACATTGGACAGGGCGACCGCGAGGCCCTCCTGGATGTGGGCCCGCTCCCTCGCCTTGCGCAGCTCGAATACCGTACGCCGGGTGATAATCTCCCTGCGATGCGCAAGGAAGGCATCCAGCATCTGCTTCAGGTTCAACAGCCTCGGCTGCCCGTCGAGCAGAGCCACCATGTTGATGCCGAACGTGTCCTGCAGCTGAGTCTGCTTGTACAGGTTGTTGAGAACGATATCGGCGATTTCGCCGCGCTTGAGCTCGATGACGACGCGCATGCCCGACTTGTCCGACTCGTCCTGTATGTGCGCGATGCCGTCGATCTTCTTTTCGTGCACCAGCTCGGCGATGCGCTCGAGCAGTGACTTCTTGTTGACCTGGTACGGCAGCTCATCGACGATGATTGCCTGGCGGTTGCCTTTCTCGAGTTCCTCCACATGCGTGCGGGCGCGCATGACCAGGCGCCCGCGCCCCGTGCGATAAGCCTCGCGAACGCCGCCTACGCCATAAATGATTCCGGCGGTCGGGAAGTCCGGCGCCTTCACGATGCCGATCAGCTCGTCGATCCCGGTATCAGGTCGCTCCAGAAGTCGATGGCAGGCTTCAATGATGTCGGACAGGTTGTGCGGCGGAATGTTGGTCGCCATGCCGACCGCGATTCCCGAGGAGCCGTTGACCAGCAGATTCGGGAAGCGCGCCGGCAGGACCAGTGGTTCCTGTTCCTTGCCGTCGTAGTTCGGCCCGAAATCGACGGTCTCCTTGTCGATGTCGGCAAGGAGTTCAGAGGCTATGCGGTCGAGGCGGCACTCGGTGTAGCGCATCGCCGCGGCATTGTCGCCGTCGATCGAGCCGAAATTGCCCTGGCCGTCGATCAGCGTATAGCGCAGGCTGAAGTCCTGCGCCATGCGCACCAGCGTGTCATAGATGGCCGAGTCGCCGTGCGGGTGATACTTGCCCATGACGTCGCCGACCACGC
>VGIE01000244.1 GCA_016867955.1 Betaproteobacteria bacterium | reverse complement strand
ACTCCCCCCCCCCGACATCTGACGCGCCTAACGGCCACTCTGTCAGGGGCTCTAAGCCGACACCAGCTTCTGCAGCTCGCTCACCACCTCCGGGTTCAACAGCGATGAGATGTCGCCCGGGTCCTGCCCGGTGAACACCGAGCGCACCACGCGGCGCATGATCTTCATGTTGCGGGTGCGCGGCAGGTCGCTGACGAAGACCACGTCCTTGGGCTGATAGGAGCGGCCCATGCCACGCGTGACCGCCTCGTGCAGTTGCGCGCGCAAGGCTTCATCCGGGGTGACGCCCGGCATGGCGACGCAGACGAGGATGAGCGCCGACCCTTTCACCGGGTCGGGCACGGCGATGGCGGCGACTTCCGACACCTTGCCGGTCTCCATCAGCAGGCCCTCGATCTCGGCCGGCCCGGTGCGCTTGCCGGAGATCTTGATGGTGTCGTCCGACCGGCCGAGGATGAACCACAGCCCGTCATCGTCGCGCACGGCCCAGTCGCCCTGGCGCCACATGCCGGGGATGTGGCGCCAGTAGGATTCGAGGAAACGCTCGTCGCCCGGGTCCTTCCACAGGCCGGGCGTCAGGCCGATGGAGGGCACGCGCAACACCAGTTCGCCCACCTGGTTGGGCCCCACCGAATGGCCGTTGTCATCCACGACGTCGGCGCCCATGCCGGGCGCGCCGCGGCAGATGGAACCCGGTTTCAGCGGGCAGAGCAGGTTGCCCACTGCGATGCAGCCGCCCACCTCCGTGCCGCCGGTGCCGTTGAGGATGGGCACGCGCCCGTGGCAGACATTGTCGAACAGCCAGTTCCACGGCGTCTCGGTCCAGGGCTCACCGCCAGAGAAGACGATGCGCAGCTTGTCGAATCGGTAACTGCGCACTTCGCTCACGTCGTAGCGCATCATGGAGCGCACAACGGTCGGTGCCAGGCCCAGGTAGGTGACGCCGTGCTGGTCGACCATGCGCCAGTAGCGGTCGGTAGTCGGGAAATCGGGCGCGCCCTCGGCGATGAACAGGCTGCCGCCCTGGTAGGTCGGCACGACGGCGCACATCGAACCCACCATCCAGCCCATGTCGGACAGGAAGAACCAGCGGTCGTTTGGACCGAAGTCGGTGCAGATGCCATAGTCCATCACCGACTTCACGATGAAGTTCATTTGCGTGTACAGCGCGCCCTTGGGCTTGCCGGTGGTGCCCGAGGTGAAGAGCAGCGCCGCCGGCGACCCCGCGGGCATGGGTACTGTCTGGCCATCCGCCGGCTGGCCGGCGACGAAGTCGCTCCACCACACGTCGCGGCCGGCCGTCATGCTCACCGGCATCTTGTCGGCGAGATGCTTCACGACGACGACCTTCTTCACGGCCGGCGCGTGCGCAAGCGCCAGGTCAAGCACGCCCTTCATCGCGCCGGGCTTGCCGCGGCGCCAGGTGCCATCCACCGTGACCACGGCCTTGGCCTCGCCGTCGTTCAGGCGGGTCGCGATGGGCGCCTCGCCAAAGCCGGAGAACAACGGCATGCAGATGGCGCCGATCTTCATGATCGCGAAATAGGCGATGAAGGTCTCGGGCACCTGTGGCATGTAGAGGCCCACCACGTCGCCCTTGCCGATGCCGCTGGCCTTGAGCCCGTTGGCGAAGCGGCACACCTCGGCGTCGAACTGCGCGTAGGTGTGTTCGCTGACGCGGCCGTCCTCGCCCTCCCACACGAGGTAGGTCTTGTTCCAGGTCGGCGTGCCGCGATGCCGGTCGATGCAGTTCAGCACGAAATTCGTTTCGGCCCCAACGCACCAGCGCGCCTTTTCGATGCCGGCCGAGGTGTCGAGCAACGTCGCATAGGGCGTGGTGAAGCGGAAATCGATATAGCGCAGCACCGCCCCCCAGAACCAGGCCGGGTCGGCATTGGACCGCACCAGCAGGTCCTCGTAGTCCGTCACGCCCAGCGCCTTCATGAACCGCGTCAACTGCGCTTTGGCGCGGAGTTCCTCGCTGGGCAACCAGCGAAACCTGTCTGGGGCTGCTGCCATCTGTCGCTCCCGGGAAAGACGTTGCGAAATCGGGCCTGGCCGCATGGCATGCACACCCGGCGTTCTGGGCATTGCGGTCGATGCTGACGGCGTGCGTTGCGGTTTCCGTGCGGACGCGCTGGGCCGGTCGGCGACAATGCATCGCGGAGTCTAATCAAACTAAAATAGGGTTCACAAGCGAAATAAAGATCCTTATACTCAATTCCACCCGGCGCAGGCGGGGCCAGGCTCAGCAGCCGGCAGTCGACGGCGCGAGGCGGCATTTGTTGCCCCGGCAGCCGCGACGGCTCGGCGACACGCCCCGGGCAGCACAACCGCTTTTCAGCCTTTCGCCGCGTTGCGATCGAGGACGAGGAGGAATTTCGATGAGCACCACGACTGCCAGCCCCCACCCCACCGCCAGCAAGGGTTTCTTCGATGCCGTCGTTGTCGGCGCAGGCTTTGCCGGACTCTACGCCGTCTACCGCCTGCGCAGGATGGGTTTCACCGTTCGGGTGTTCGAAGCCGGCAGCGGTGTCGGCGGCACCTGGTTCTGGAACCGCTATCCCGGCGCGCGCTGCGACGTCGAGAGTTACGAGTATTCGTATTCCTTTTCGAAGGAACTCGAGCAGGAGTGGGTCTGGACCGAGCGCTACCCGGCCCAGCCCGAGATCCTCAAGTACGTCAACCATGTCGCGGACCGCTTTGACCTGCGCCGCGACATCCAGATCAATACGCGGGTCACCTCCGCGCATTTCGACGAGGCGGCAGAACGCTGGACAGTCAGGACGGCCAAGGGCGACACCGTCACCTCGCAGTTCGTCATCATGGCCACCGGCTGCCTGTCGGCGCCGCGCGTTCCGGATTTCAAGGGCCTCAAGGACTTCAAGGGCGAGTGGTACCACACCGGCGACTGGCCGCACCACGAGGTGGATTTCCGCGGCAAGCGCGTCGGCGTCATCGGCACCGGTTCCACGGGCATCCAGGCCATCCCGGTGATCGCCGCCCAGGCGAAGCACCTCACCGTGTTCCAGCGCACACCGAATTTCAGCCTGCCCGCTCGCAACGGCCCGCAGGATCCGGAAAGGGCGCGGCAGATGAAGGCGCGCTACCCGGAAGTGCGTGAGAAGGCGCGCTGGTCCGGCAACGGCTATGCGCTGCTCAGCGACATCCCAGCCAAGGGCGCGCTGGAAGTGTCGGATGAGGAGCGCCGCACTGCCTACGAGCGCTGCTGGCAGCTCGGTGGCCCGCTGCTGCCGCGCGTCTTCAATGACTTGGTGTTCAACAAGGCCTCCAACGACACCGCCTGCGAATTCGTGCGCAACAAGATCCGCCAGATCGTCAAGGACTCAAAGGTGGCCGAACTGCTCTGCCCGTCGGGCTACGCCATCGGCACCAAGCGCCTGCCGATGGACACCGACTACTTCGAAACCTACAACCGCACCACTGTCACGCTGGTGGATGTGCGCGCTGCGCCGATCGAGGAGATCCTGCCGAACGGGCTGCGCACCACCCAAGCAACCTACCAACTCGACATCGTCGTCTTCGCCACCGGCTACGACGCCATGACCGGCTCGTTACTGGCCATCGACATCCGCGGCAGCCAGGGCCGCACGCTGCGCGAGAAGTGGTCAGCCGGCCCACGCACCTACCTCGGCCTTCAGACCGCCGGCTTCCCCAACCTGTTCATGGTGACAGGCCCGGGCAGCCCCTCGGTGCTCTCCAACATGGTCACCTCCATCGAGCAGCACATCGAGTGGATCTCCGACTGCATGGACACGCTTCGCAAGCAAGGCGTCGCCCGCATCGAAGCCGACCTCAAGGCCGAGGACGCCTGGGTCGAGCACGTCAACGAGGTTGGCAACAAGACGCTCTATCCGACGGCCAACTCCTGGTACATGGGCGCGAACATTCCGGGCAAGCCGCGCGTGTTCATGCCCTACATCGGCGGGGTCGGCAACTACCGCACGAAATGCAACGAAGTGGTCGCGAAGGGCTACGAGGGCTTCATCCTCGCGGCGCCCGCGCAGGGTGAAACGCAGGCGCGCCGCGCCTGACTCGATCATGGCAGGCAAGGCATCGAGAGCCCCGGCGAAGCCGGCGGCAGCCTGGCGCGGTGGCGCGGTCTCAGGGTGCAAGCGTGGCGTCAAGGCGGCGGTTTCCGTGGCGCTCGACATCGCGCGCGACATCACGGCGCAACGGCTCAAGGCCGGCGACAAGCTGCCGCGCGAAGCCGAATTGCTCGCCCACTATGGCGTGAGCCGCGCGTCGTTGCGCGAAGGCGTGCGCATCCTCGAGGTACAGGGGCTGCTGTCGATCCGCCCCGGGCCGGGTGGCGTGGTGGTGGGCGCCGCGCACCCGGCCAACCTCGGGCGCAGCCTCACCGTGCACCTGCAGTTC
>VGIE01000243.1 GCA_016867955.1 Betaproteobacteria bacterium | reverse complement strand
TGAGGCCGCGCGCCTGCCGTTGTGGCGCCTGTCGCTGCCGTCGACCACGCCGGCTGCCGCGCTCGATCGCATCAATGGTGCCCGCCTCATTGAATGGGGCGGCGCGCTGCGCTGGGTGGCGAGCGGTACCGATGCCGCGACGGTGCGCGAGATTGCTGCAAAGTCAGGCGGCCATGCCACCCTGTTCCGCGCCGAGGCCGACCTGCGCGCGCAGGCCGGCGCCTTCCAGCCGCTGGCACCGGCGGCGCTGGCCATCCATCGCCGGCTGAAGGCGGCCTTCGACCCGCACGGGATTTTCAATCCCGGCCGCCTGTACGCGGAGTTCTGAACCGCCATGCAGACCCACCTCGCCGAATGGATCAGGGGTACGCCCGAGGGCGATGCCGCCGAGGCCATCCTGCGCAAGTGCGTGCATTGCGGCTTTTGCAACGCCACCTGCCCGACCTACCAGTTGCGCGGCGACGAGCTCGACGGCCCGCGCGGCCGCATCTACCTGATCAAGCAGATGCTGGAGGGCGAGCCGGTGTCCGCGAACACCCAGCTGCACCTCGATCGCTGCCTGACCTGCCGCGCCTGCGAGACCACCTGCCCCTCGGGGGTGCAGTATGGCCGGCTCGCCGACATCGGGCGCGACGTCGTTGCAAGAAAGCTCTCGCGCTCGCGGTTTGACGTTCTGCAGCGCCGTGCGCTGTCCATGGTGCTGCCGCGGCGCTGGCTGTTTGCGCCGCTGCTGGCCGCGGGCCGCCTGTTCCGGAGCCTGATGCCGGCAAAACTGGCCGCCAAGGTGCCCGCGGGCATGCCGGCCGCCGGAGCATGGCCCGCCATGGACGCGGGCGCGCCTCGCAGGCGCCGCATGCTTGTGCTGGCCGGCTGCGTGCAGCCCACGCTGTCGCCCGACATCAATGCCGCCGCGGCGCGTGTGCTCGACCGCCTGGGCATCGAACTGTCCGAGGTTCCGCGTGCCGGCTGCTGCGGCGCGCTGCGCTTCCATCTGGATTTCCAGGCCGACGGGCTCGACGACATGCGGCGCATGATCGACGCCTGGTGGCCGGCCGTCGAGCGTGGCGAGGTGGAGGCCATCGTAATGACTGCCAGCGGCTGCGGCGTCACCGTGAAGGAATACGGACACCACCTCGCCGGCGATGCGGCCTATCGCGACAAGGCGGCGCGCATCAGCGCCATGACGCGCGATCTCTCGGAGGTGCTGCACGCCGAGCGCAAGGCGCTGGCGGACTTGCTGAGGGCCGGTTCGCCAGCCGCGCCGCCTGATGCGGGCGCGGCAAGGCCGGTGGCGAGGATCGCCTTCCACCCGCCCTGCACGCTGCAGCACGGGCAGCAGTTGCGCGGACTGGCCGAGGACATCCTCGAGCGGGCCGGCTTCGAGTTGGCGCCGGTGCCCGACGCGCATCTCTGCTGCGGCTCGGCGGGCACCTACTCGCTGCTGCAGCCGGAACTGTCCGCGCAACTGCAGTCGAACAAGCTCGCGGCGCTGCAGTCGGGCGGCGCGCAGATGATCCTCACTGCCAACATCGGCTGCCAGAGCCACCTCGCGGCAGCAGCGCGCCTGCCGGTGCGCCATTGGGTGGTGGCGCTCGACGAACGCCTGGCGGGAGGGCGCGCATGACGGTGGTGTCACCGGCGGCATCGACCGCCAGTACTGCAACTGCCGCGGGCGGATACGGGTCGCGCGCAGCCGCTGCCGAGCCGCGCGGCGCCAAGGCCAGTCTGTCGCAATTCCGGCGCCTGGCCGGCTTCCTGCTGCCCTACCGTTCGCGCATCCTGCTGGCCATGCTGGCGCTCACGGTGGCCGCGGCCTGCGTGCTGGCACTGGGGCAGGGGCTGCGCCATGTCATCGACGGGGGCTTCGGTTCGGGCAATCCGCAGCTGTTGAACACCGCGCTGGCCGGCGTAGTGCTGGTTGCGGTGCTGCTGTCGCTGGCAACCTGGGCGCGCTTCTACCTGATGATGTCCACCGGCGAGCGCGTCGTGGCCGACCTGCGCAAGGCAGTGTTCAGCCACGTACTCGACCTGTCGCCGGCTTTCTTCGACGCAACGCGCACCGGCGAGATCGTGTCGCGCCTCACCAATGACACCACGCAGCTGCAGCAGGTGATCGGCTTCGGCGTGTCGATGTTTCTCAGGAACGCGCTGATGCTGGCCGGCGCTCTGGTGATGCTGTTCATCACCAGCCCCAAGCTCGCCGCGCTGATCGTGCTCGGCGTGCCGGCGGTGGTGGTGCCGATCCTGGTGATCGGCCGGCGCGTGCGCCGGCTATCGCGCGACAACCAGGACCGCGTCGCCGACGTGTCCTCGCAAGTTGACGAATCGATCCACGAGATCCGCACCGTGCAGGCCTACGTGCACGAGGAGGCCGACCGGCGCGGGTTCGACGCGCGCGTCGAGGCGGCATACAACTCGGGTGTGCACCGCATCCGCATCAAGGCCTGGCTGATCTCGCTGGTGATGCTGATCGGCTTCTGCGCCGTCGGCGTGATCCTGTGGATCGGCGGGCACGACGTGCTGGCGGGGCGCATCACGGCGGGCGAGCTCTCGGCCTTCGTGTTCTACGCCGCCATTGTTGCGACGGGCGCGGGCACGGTGTCGGAAGTGTGGGGCGAGCTGCAGCGCGCGGCGGGCGCAACCGAGCGGCTGATGGAGTTGCTCGAGACCCGGGCCGGTATCGTGGCCATTCCGGGGGCGCAGGCGTTGCCCGTGGCGCTTGACGGGCTGCGCAAAGGGCGGGCTCGCGGGCAGCGCGGTGGCGCGGTGCAATTCGAGTCGGTGACCTTCAGCTACCCCACGCGCCCGCGGTCGCCGGCGCTGAACGACCTTTCGCTGACCGTGGCGGCGGGAGAGCGTGTGGCGCTGGTGGGGTCGTCGGGCGCCGGCAAGACCACGGTGATGGCGCTGCTGCTGCGTTTCTACGACCCGTCGGCGGGACGCGTGCTGGTCGACGGAGTCGACATCGCGCGCTGCGACCCGCGCGAAGTCCGGCGGCAGTTCGCGCTGGTGCCGCAGGACCCGGTGATCTTCGCTGCCAGCGTCGCGGACAACGTGCGCTACGGGCGGCCGAACGCGACCGATGCCGAAGTGCGCGCCGCCTGCGCGGCGGCGCATGCCATGGATTTCATCGAGCGACTGCCGCAGGGCTTCGCCACCGACCTGGGCGAGCGCGGTATCAAGCTCTCCGGCGGCGAGCGCCAGCGCCTGTCGACCGCGAGAGCGCTGCTTGCCGACCGTCCCATCCTGCTGCTGGATGAAGCGACCAGTTCGCTGGATGCCGAAAGCGAGCGGCAGGTGGCGCTGGCCCTCGATGGCCTGATGCGCGGGCGCACTTCGCTGGTGATCGCGCATCGCCTCGCCACGGTGCAGACCGCCGACCGCATCGTCGTGCTCGAGCACGGCCGGCTGCATTCTTGCGGCACTCACGCCGAGCTGATGCAGCAGGGCGGCCTGTATTCGCATCTGGCGCGACTGCAATTCCTCGCCGACGGCGCGCCGGCGCGGCAGGTGGCGGAAGCTGCTGCATCGTGAATTTCACTCCACCGGCGGTTCGCAGCGGGATTGCGCTTCGCCGATGCCTCGCTTCCGGGTCTGGAAGTTCGCTCTGAGGACAGGGGTGCGGTATCATTGCGGCCGTTGCAAGCCAGTCACAGCAAGGAATCACCATGCAGATCGGCGTTCCCGCCGAGACGCGGCCCGGAGAGGCCCGCGTCGCCGCCACTCCCGAAACCATCAAGAAACTGATCGCCGCCGGCCACAAGGTGCTGGTGCAGTCCGGCGCAGGCCTTGCGGCCAGCATGCCCGATGGCGAATATGCCACCGTCGGCGCGACGATCGTCGGCACGGCCGCAGAGGCGTTTGCAGCCGAACTCGTGCTGAAGGTTCGCTCGCCGCTGGCCGCCGAACGGGCGCATCTGAAAACAGGGCAGGTGCTGGTTGGCATGCTCGACCGCTTCGACACCGAGGGTATCGCGGCGCTAGCCGCGCGCGGCGTCACCGCCTTCGCGCTGGAGGCGGCGCCGCGCATCACGCGCGCCCAATCCATGGACGTGCTGTCCTCGCAGGCCAATGTCGGCGGCTACAAGGCGGTGATCACCGCCGCCGGCCACCACGGCAAGCTGATGCCGATGATGATGACGGCGGCAGGCACCATCAAGGCGGCGCGCGTGTTGGTGATGGGGGTTGGCGTCGCCGGCCTGCAGGCCATTGCCACGGCCAAGCGCCTGGGTGCGGTCGTCGAGGCGGCCGACGTGCGCAGCGAGACCAAGGAGCAGGTGGAGTCGCTGGGCGCCAAGTTCATCGAGGTGCCGCTCACCGAGGCCGAGAAGGAACTCGCCAGGGGCGCCGGCGGCTACGCGCGCGACATGGGCGAGGACTACCGCAGGCGCCAGGCGGCGC
>VGIE01000242.1 GCA_016867955.1 Betaproteobacteria bacterium | reverse complement strand
AAGTAATTCCCGCAGATTCCGTGGACCGACGGCGGCACGCCGGTGACGATGGACAGGTTGTTCGGGTTGGTGAAACTGGGCACCACCGAATCCGCATTGAACGAGCTGCCGTGCTCGAGCACGCGCCTGAACCAGGGTGCCGCGCCCGCCTGCACCGCCTGGGTGATGTAATCGGGCTCACAGCCATCGATACAGACCACCACCAGCGGCTGCTGCGGCCACTGGTAGGTCCTGCCGTTGACAGTCAGAGCGGACCCGGACATCGTTCAGAGCGCCGCTTCGCGCATTGCCACGCGCCGCTTGTCCTGACCCTTGACCGGATCGTGACCCTTCTCTCGATCGGGCAGGGCGGTCTCGGCCACGCCCTTCGCCTTGTGCATGCGGGCGCGGCTGGCCATGACGTGTTCGTACATGCTGCGTCCGGCCTCTTCGGCGTTGCCGGAGGCGATCGCCTGGACGATGCGGCGATGCTCGCCGTTCGACACCGTCAGGCCACCGACCTTGCTGCCCTGCGCCAGCGTGTCGCGGCGGTACAGGTTCAGCTCGTTCACCAGGCGCCGATAGGTGGCGAGCAATTTGTCGTTGCCGGTGAATTGAACCAGCAGGTCGTGGAACTGCAGGTTGAGCGGGTGGTAGTTATCCGGGCTCCGGCCGCTTACGGCGCGCTCCATGCGCTCGAGCATCTGCCGCAGCTCCTTGATCTGCGCCGGCGATATGCTCACCGCAAGCATCTGCCCCACCAGCTGTTCGAGTGCTGCCCGCACGGCGTAGGTTTCGTCGGCCTCCTGCATCGGAATCTCGCGCACGAATACGCCGCGATTCTTCTCCGTTTGCACCAGGCCGGATTCCTGCAGGGCGCGAAATGCCTCTCGCACCGGCCCGCGACTCACGCTTAGCTGCGCCGCCAGCGCCGCCTCGTTGAGCTTGTCGCCGGGGCTCAGCTCCCCTTCAAGGATCATGCGCTCGAGTTCCCGCCGCACCAGCGTCGTCAGCGACTGACTTTGCAGCAGGGCGATTGTGCTGGAGGGCGAGGCGCCGATGGGCGAGGCGGAGGGCATGGTTGACATTAAACACCCCCGGGTTGTAGATTGTCAACAATCTGCGATTAGCGACCGAAGCCAGCCCCGTGGAGCGCGGACCCCGCAGAACCTTCCGCAACCGGGGTCGCGGCGCCGTCACATTCGCGGAGTATGATCTGTCCGCGCCGAGTTCGCGCCGCCAACAATTGCCCGCGGTAACTGCCACCGAAAAGGAGATTCGAGATGAATGGAATGCTTTGCAAGCTGTCTGCCGTCGCTGCGACGCTTATCCTCGCGACCAGCGCCGCGTGGGCGCAGAAGACCACCCAATTGCTTGTCTACACTGCCCTCGAAACCGACCAGATCAAGGCTTACGAGGAGGGCTTCCGCAAGGTCGTTCCCGACGTCGAGATCAAATGGGTTCGTGATTCGACCGGTATCATCACGGCGAAGCTGCTGGCTGAGAAGGCCAACCCGCAGGCCGACGTGGTCATGGGCGTGGCCGCCTCCAGTCTCGTGCTGCTTGACCAAGAAAAAATGCTTGCCCCGTATGCGCCCAAGGACCTGAAGGCGATCCTCCCGCAGTACCGGGACACGAAGAATCCGCCCGCCTGGGTGGGCATGGACGTGTGGGGCGCCACGGTCTGTTTCAACACGGTGGAGGCGGCCAAGCGCAACCTTCCCAAGCCGGAGACCTGGAAAGACCTCACCAAGCCGGTCTACAAGGGCACCATCACCATGCCGCACCCGGCCTCGAGCGGCACCGGGTTCTTCGACGTGACCGCGTGGCTGCAGATGTGGGGCGAGGCCGAGGGCTGGAAGTTCATGGACGCGCTGCACGAGAACATCGCCCAGTACACGCATTCGGGCTCCAAGCCCTGCCGGCAGGCGGGCGCAGGGGAGTTTGTGATCGGTATTTCCTTCGAGTACCGTGCCAACACCACCAAGGCCTCCGGTGCGCCCGTGGACCTGATTTTCCCCAAGGAAGGCCTTGGCTGGGACCTCGAAGCGGTCGCCATCATGAGGGGCACCAAGAAGATGGCGGCGGCAAGGAAGCTGGTCGATTGGGCAATCAGCAAGGAGGCCATGGCGCTGTATGCGAAGAATTTCGCCATCGTCGCGGTGGCGGGCATTGCGCAGCCGCTGCCCAACATCCCGGCCGATTACGAGAAGCTGCTGGTGAAGAATGATTTCGCATGGTCGGCGAAGAACCGCGAACGCATCCTCGCGGAATGGAACAAGCGTTACAACGCCAAGGCAGAGCCCAAGTAGGCATGGCTTTTTGAACACGGGTCGCAGCGCAGTGCCACGGCACCGCCTGCGGCCTTTTTCATGCAGGGTCCGAATTGAGCATTTCTGAATTGGCTTCGGCTGGACCTTCGCCCGCTTTCCTGGACTTGACCGGGATTCACAAGCGGTTCGGCAAGTTCGAGGCGCTGAAAAACATCCACCTGTCGATTCGGCAGGGGGAACTGCTCTGCTTTCTGGGTCCATCGGGCTGCGGCAAGACTACGCTGCTGCGCATCATCGCCGGGCTCGAGGTGCAGTCGGGCGGCAGCATTGTGCAGTCGGGCCGCGACATCTCCACGCTGCCACCGGCACTGCGCGACTACGGCATCGTGTTCCAGTCGTATGCCCTGTTTCCCAACCTCAGCGTGGCGAGCAACATCGCCTATGGCCTGGTCAACCGCAGGACGGCGAAGGCCGTGGTTGCCGCGCGGGTGAAGGAATTGCTGCAACTGGTCGGCCTTCCCGACAGCGGCCCAAAGTACCCCAGCCAGTTGTCCGGCGGGCAGCAGCAGCGAGTCGCCCTGGCACGGGCGCTGGCGACATCGCCGGGATTGCTGTTGCTGGATGAGCCGCTGTCGGCGCTGGATGCGCTGGAGCGCGTGCGCCTGCGCGGGGAGATCCGCAGCTTGCAGCAGAAACTGGGTGTGACCACCGTAATGGTGACGCACGACCAGGAAGAAGCGCTCACTATGGCCGACCGCATCGTGGTGATGAACCAGGGCGCCATCGAGCAGGTGGGCACGGCGTTGGAGATCTATCGCGAGCCGGCCTCGCCCTTCGTCGCCGATTTCGTCGGCAAGGTCAATGTGCTGGATGCCGTGGTGGAGGGGGGCGGGCGATTTCGCGTTGGGTCATGCGTGTTCCAGAGCGCCGCCCCGGCCTTTGCGGGTGCGGCGGGTTCCAGCACACGCATCTACCTTCGGCCCGAAGACATTCTGTCGCGCAAGATCGCCAACGGCGAGCCCAATTCGGCCATGGGCCGCATTGCCAAGATCGAATTCCTGGGAGCGGTGTGCCTTGCCCGCGTTGCGCTCGACGGCATGGAGTCGCAACCGGTCGTTGTCTACTTTTCCCTCAACGACATTCGTGAAGCGGGCATCGCCGAGGGAAGCCGACTGGGGTTCAAGGTGCTGGCGGATCGTATCCGGGTTTTCCCCGCCGTGACGCAGGCCGGCCGAGATGGATCGCCGGTGACATGAGCGCTGCCACCATCGCACCGCATGCACCGAGCACGCTGGGCGCGCCGCGCCAACGCGTGCACTGGAGCGACCGTATCGGCCATGGCCTGCTGCTGGCGGTGAGCCTCATGCTGGTTGTCTTCCTGCTGGCCCCACTGTTCATGATCCTGGTGCAGAGCATGGAGGCCAAGGATGGCTCGTTCGCCGGCCTGGCGAATTTTTCTTCCTACCTCAAGACCCCGGCGCTGGCCCGCTCGCTGTGGAACAGCGTGTGGGTGTCCCTGGTCGTCACACTGGTCGTCATTCCCGCGGCCTTCGTTTTTGCCTATGCGCTGACGCGAAGCTGTATGCCCGCCAAGGGCGTGTTTCGTACCCTGACGCTGATCCCGCTGCTCGCGCCCACGCTGCTGGCGGCCATTTCCTTCATCTACTGGTTCGGCAACCAGGGCGTGCTCAAGCACTGGATGCTGGCGCTTGGCATCAAGTCCATTTACGGCGCCCCCGGCATCATCGTCTCGGAAATATTCAGCGTGTTCCCGCATGCCCTGATGATCCTGGTCACCGCGCTGTCGCTGGCGGATGCGCGGCTGTATGAGGCTGCCGATGCGCTGGGCACCAGCGCCATGCGCAAGTTCTTCACCATCACGCTGCCCGGCGCGAAGTACGGCCTGATCAGCGCGAGCCTGGTGACCTTCACGCTGGTCATCACCGATTTCGGCATCCCCAAGGTGATCGGGGGTAATTTCAACGTGCTGTCCACGGACGTGTTCAAGCTGGTGATCGGGCAACAGGACTTCCAGCGCGGCGCGGTGGTGGGCCTGTTCCTGCTGGCGCCGGCGCTGCTGACCTTTGTCGTCGATTTCTTTGTGCAGGGCCGGCAAACCGCGCAGCTGTCGGCGCGCGCCGTTCCTTACGTGCCCAGGCACGCGCCGCTGTTCG
>VGIE01000241.1 GCA_016867955.1 Betaproteobacteria bacterium | reverse complement strand
GATGACATGGCCGCGCTTCTTCTGCCGCTCGACGACTTCCGCGGCCAGCGCCGACAGGCTGGCGCGCGCCGGCTGCTCGCCGCCGTCAAGTCGTGCGAAGTCGAGGAACTGCCCGATGATGCGGTCCATCTCGTCGATGTCGGCGCGCATGCCCTCGGAGAGGGACTCGTCGGCGCCGCTCATCTCCACGCCGAGGCGCAGCCGGGAAAGCGGAGTGCGCAGGTCGTGGGACACGCCGGCAAGGATGAGCGCGCGGTCCTGGTCGAGGCGCGACAGGTCGCGCGTCATCTGGTTGAAGGCGCGCGACAGGGTCTCGATCTCGGCCGGGCCGACCTCCGGCACCGGCGCGGGCAGATGGCCGCTGCCGACGTGCAAGGCGGCGCGGGCGAGCCGCTTGAGCGGGCGCGACACGCGCGAGACGATGAGATAGGCGGCCACCAGGGCAAGCACGATGGCCAGCACGCCCCAGGCAAACCATTGCAGCGCGATGCGCCGCTCCAGGCGATTGCGCGGGACGCGCACCCAGTATTCGTCGTCTTCGATGCCGAAGCTCACCCACATGCCCGGATTGCCGTCGAGCGCCATGGCCAGCCGCGTGCCGTCGCCGAGTTCGAGCCGGACCAAGGATTCCACAAGCTTCAGCACTGCGGTATCGGGCAGCGGTTCGACGCGTTCCTGCGGCGAGGCCGGATAGATCTGGATGCCCTCGTGGTCGGAGAGCAGCCCCAGCAGCGCGCGCCGGCGCTCGGGCTGCGCGGTGATCAGCGCGAAGCGCGTGAGGTTGACCACCGACACCAGATTCTGCGAAATGGCGCGTGCGCGCGGTTCGGCCTCGTAGGCGCGGAAGATCAGGAACCATGCCGCCGTCGTCACCAGCACGAGCGCGGCAAGCAACAGGAAGGTGCGCCACAGCAGCGAGCGCGGCAGGAAGGGGCGGCCGGCTGAGAGCGGCGCTGTCTGCACTGGCGGCTCCGTGGCGGCGACCGCCGTTGCCGTGCTTGCCGGGGACGGTATGGGTGGTGTTGCGCTCACGGTTGGCTCAGGCCTCGGCGACCTTGCCGTCCGGGATGAACACGTAGCCGAAGCCCCACACCGTCTGGATGTGCGCGGGCTTGGCGGGGTCCTTCTCGATGAGCTTGCGCAGGCGCGAGATCTGCACATCGATGGCGCGGTCGAAGACTTCGTATTCGCGGCCGCGCGCCAGCTCCATCAGCTTGTCGCGCGACAGCGGCACATGCGGATGGGTGACCAGCACCCTGAGCAGGGCGAACTCGCCGGTGGTGAGGGCGACTGCGTTGCCATTGCGGGTGAGCGTGCGGTTGGCGAGGTTCACGGTCATGCCGCCGAAACTCACCGACTCCACGTCGCCTGCCGGCGCGCCCGGCGGCACCGGCGCCGCGCGTCGCCGCAGCACCGCGTTGATGCGCGCCACCAGTTCGCGCGGGTTGAATGGCTTGGGCAGGTAGTCATCGGCGCCCATCTCCAGCCCGACGATGCGGTCCACGTCCTCACCCTTGGCGGTGAGCATGATGACCGGGATGGTGTTCTTGGTGCCGCGCAGGCGGCGGCAGATCGACAGGCCGTCCTCGCCCGGCAGCATGAGGTCGAGGACCATCAGCTCGAAGCGTTCGCGCCCGAGCAGCCGGTCCATGGCCGGGGCATCGGCCACGGCCGAAACGGCGAAGCCCTGCTCGGTGAGGTAGCGCTGCAGCAGGTCGCGCAGTCGCAGGTCGTCGTCAACGACCAGGATGCGCGAGGGCTTGTTCGTCTTGGTGTTCATGTCGTCCTCGTCGGGCGGCGGTCCGCCGTGGCCAATCTGGCAAGCAGGGCCGTTTGCGCCAGTGTTGCGGAGCCGGGTTCGGTCGAGCGCGATGCGCATCATCTTCCGCGGACGGATGTCGCGCGGCGCCGCCCTCACAGGCTAGCCCGGTGAGCCGTATCCTAGCCGCTCCCTGCAGCGCGGGCCAGCGACCACGCCGCCACGCGGGTAACAGTCGATTGCAGCAGGGCAAAGGGTAACAATTGCTTACAGAACGCGTAGACCCTGTCACGGCATACTGCGCGCAGCGGATTATCCTGCCGGTATGAATCGCCAATCACCTCGGCCGCCCCAGCCAGCCCTCTCGTCCAGCGCACCGTGCATGTCACGGCGCCCGGTTGCGGCGCTGGCGCGAACGGCGGGCGACAGCCCGCAGGAAAGGTACTGCAAGGGTGTGGTCGGAAGGCGGTTGGAGCTGTACTATTTGCCTGAGAGCGACTCCCGGTGATGAAACCCGTATCTCGGCTGTCGACGTACCTGCTGGTGGCGCTGCTTGCGTTGCTGGCTTCGACGGCGCCAGCATCGGCAGAGCAGCGCGGGCCCATGCGGCGCGCCGAGCGGCCGCCGGACAATGCCCTTGGCCCGCGCCCGGCTGATCAGCGCGGACTGGGTCCACCCCCGCGGCAGGCCAACTGGCCCGGCCAGATGAGCCCGGAGGAACGCCGCCAGCTGCGCCGCGACATCGACGAGCACGGTCGCGATCTCTACAGGGAGCGGCGCGAGCGCCGCTGAGGAAGGTCCGCCAAAGGGCTGCGTTGTGTCGCGAGGCAGGCGCAGCTGGACGAGCGAGGGTAATGTGAGCCAGTGCCTTGCAATGCGCGTCATCGGAAAATACCGGCTCGGCCTCCTCTTGATCACGCTGGCCTGCGCCAGCGCCGCAGGCCTTGCCCAATCCGCTGGCGGCCCTGCGGTGCTCCGGGAGTCCGCCGTATCCCGGTCCGAGGCGTTGCAGGCCGCCATGGGCGTGGCCGACGCACGCCATCTGCTCGGCCGCACGGGCTTCGGCCCGACACCGGCCGAAGTGTCCGAATTTGCTTCGCTGAGCCGCGGGCAGGCCGTGGCTCGGCTCCTGGAGGGTGCGCGCAGCGACGCGCTGATGCCGGCGCCCGCCTGGGTCAACGAGCCGATCACGCCGCCGCGCAGCCTGCGCGATGCGACAGTCGAGCAGCGCCTGGCCTTCCAGCAGCTGGAGATGCGGCGCGGCTTCGAGCTGCGCGCCTGGTGGATCGGCGAAATGCTGGCCACGAGTTCGCCGCTCACCGAACGCATGACCCTGTTCTGGCACAACCACTTCACCTCCAGCCAGCAGAAGGTGCGCTACATGCAGCTCATGTACCGGCAGAACGCGCTGCTGCGGCAGCATGCGCTGGGCAACTTCGGCGAACTGCTGCATGCCGTGTCCAAGGACCCGGCGATGGTGATCTACCTCGACAATGCCAGCAGCCGCCGCGACAGGCCGAACGAGAACTTCGCACGCGAGGTGATGGAGCTCTTCACGCTGGGCGAGGGACACTATGCCGAGACCGATGTGCGCGAGGCCGCGCGCGCCTTCACCGGCTGGACCATCGATCCGGAGACCGCCGGGTTCCGCTGGCGCCCCTTCCTCCATGACCCCGGCGAGAAAACCGTGCTCGGCCGCCGCGGCCGCTTCGATGGCGATGCGGTGCTCGACATCCTGCTCGGAGAACCGCGCACGGCGCAGCATATCGTCACCCGGCTGTGGCGCGAGTTCGTATCCCCGGACCCGGACCCGACCGAGGTGTCGCGGGTCGCACGCGCCTTCCACCACAGCCGCCATGACATCCGCGTCGCGCTGCGCGAACTGTTGCTGTTGCCGGCCTTCTGGGCTGCGGAGAACCGCGCCGCGCTGGTGAAGTCACCCGTGGATTTCGTGGTTGGCACGCTGCGCCAGTTCGACGTGCGGGTGGCCGACGCCACGCCCCTGGCGCTGGTGACCGCGAGCCTCGGCCAGAATCTCTTCTCGCCCCCCAACGTCAAGGGCTGGCCGGGCGGAGAGGCATGGATCAATTCGGCCACGCTGCTCGGGCGCAAGCAATTCGTCGAGCGGTTGTTTCGCGCCGACGAGATGCGCCGCGTGGCGTTACAGCCCGGCATGGAGCGCGGCGCCGACGAGGCAATGGCGGCGCGCGCCGATGGCGGGCGTCTCGAGGCGTCGCCGCAGCTGGCGGCGCAGCAGCAGGCGGCGCAATTCCGGGCGCGCCTGCTGCGCGCCGCTGGGGAAACACGCTTCGACGGCTCGTCGTGGTTCCGGCAGTTTGATGAAGCGAAAGTCGTGACCGCCGATTGCGATCCGCATGCGGGGCTGGACCGCTTCGTGCTGGCTGATGCGCCGGCGTATCCCGTGCCGGAGAACGTCGGCGGGCGCGAGCGGCTGCGCCTGCTGACGCAGGACCCGGCCTACCAACTCAAATGAAAACCGGCAATCCATTCCAGACCAGCGCGGCATTGCCACGCCATGAGCCTGCGCGGCGTGCGTTCATGCGCAGGGCGGCGGCCTTGCCGGCGCTGCTCCCGGGCATGTCGCTGCTGCTGTCGCCGCCCGCTGCCGCGGCAGGTGCGCTGCGCGGGGCCGATTACGGCAACCTGCTGATCCTGGTCGAGCTGAAGGGTG
>VGIE01000240.1 GCA_016867955.1 Betaproteobacteria bacterium | reverse complement strand
AGCGGGACCGACCACTTCGTCCCGCACCGGATCGACCGGGCCGACGTAGTAGATGGTGCGGTTGGTGAAGTCCACCGGCAGCTTCTCGCCCTTCGCGAGCATGTCGATGATGCGCTTGTGCGCGGCGTCGCGGCCGGTGAGCATCCTGCCGTTGAGAAGCAGGATGTCGCCCGGCTTCCAGCTCTGCACTTCTTCGCGCGTGAGGGTGTCGAGGTTGACGCGCTTGGATGTCGGTGCCGCCGTCCAGCCCACCTTCGGCCAGTCCTCCAGCGAGGGCGGGTCCAGCTCGGCAACGCCTGAGCCGTCGAGCACGAAATGCGCGTGGCGCGTGGCGGCGCAGTTGGGGATCATGGCCACGGGCTTGGAGGCCGCGTGCGTCGGGTAATCGAGGATTTTCACGTCGAGCACGGTGGACAGGCCGCCCAGGCCTTGCGCGCCGATGCCCAGCGCGTTGACCCTGGTGAAGATCTCGATGCGCAGCTCCTCGAGCTTGTTCCGCGGGCCGCGCGAGAGCAGCTCGTGCATGTCGAGCGGGGCCATGAGCGATTCCTTGGCGAGCAGCATGGCTTTCTCGGCGGTGCCGCCGACGCCGATGCCGAGCATGCCCGGGGGGCACCAGCCGGCGCCCATGGTGGGGACGGTCTTCAGCACCCAGTCGATCACCGAATCCGAGGGATTCAGCATGACGAACTTTGACTTGTTCTCGGAGCCGCCACCCTTGGCCGCGACCGTGATTTCGATGCTGTTGCCGGTGACGAGTTCGGTGTGGATGACAGCGGGGGTGTTGTCCTTCGTGTCCTTGCGCGTGAATAGCGGGTCGGAGAGGATGGACGCGCGCAGCGGATTGTCGGGGTGCAGGTAGGCGCGGCGCACGCCCTCGTTGACCGCGTCAGCAAGGGTCCCCTTGAAGCCCTCCCATTTCACGCCCATGCCAACCCTCAGGAACACGTTGACGATGCCGGTGTCCTGGCAGATCGGGCGGTGGCCCTCGGCACACATGCGCGAGTTGGTGAGGATCTGCGCGATGGCGTCCTTGGCCGCGGGCGACTGCTCGCGCTCGTACGCGCGCGCCAGGTGCTGGATGAAGTCCCTGGGGTGGTAGTAGCTGATGTATTGCAGGGCGTCGGCGATGCTCTGGATCAGATCTTCCTGCTTGATGGTGGTCATGGCGATGTCGCTTCGCAAGGGTGCGTGAGTTTGGCGGGAACGCTAGTGCTCGGCTGCCTTGGCGGAGTGTGCCCGCATGGTCAGGTTCTCCGTCCATGCGATGGCCAGGGCCGACAGCAGGAACGCAATGTGGATAAGCGTCTGCCAGAGCAGGGTCTTTTCGTCGTAGTTGGCAGCGTTGATGAAGGTCTTCAGCAAGTGGATGGAGGAAATGCCGATGATGGCGGTGGCAAGCTTCACCTTCAGCACGCCGGCATTGACGTGCGACAGCCACTCGGGCTGGTCGGGGTGCTGCTCGAGATCCAGGCGCGACACGAAGGTCTCCCAGCCGCCGACGATGACCATTACCAGCAGGTTTGAGATCATCACCACGTCGATGAGGCCGAGCACCACCAGCATGATTTCGGTTTCGGTGGTGGCCTTGAGGCTGGTGATGGAGATGAGGTGGACGAGTTCCATCCAGAACTGCCAGACATAGACGGCCTGGGCGGCAATCAGGCCGAGGTAGAGCGGGGCCTGCAGCCAGCGGCTGGCGAAAATCCAGCGCGGCAAGGGACGAAGGGCGATGCTGGGTTTTTCTGTCACGGTGGTTTCTCTGAGGAAAGCGAATGGAGGGCCAGGGGCGTTGCAAGGCAGCGGCGGGTCGCCTGCGGCGTTGAACGTCTGCCAGTGCGTGGAACGGCGAATGTTACCACCGGGACTTTGCCCTACCTTGCGCCTCGGTGGATGCTCGACGAGGTCACGACGCGGGCTGAATACGCCAGGGAAATGGTGCGGTCGCTACATGCCGGAATGCGAAAAGCGGGTTTGCGGCCGGCCATGCTGCGGCGCAAAATAAATCCCGTGGTTTGGCGTACCATTACTTGGAAATGTTCTTATAACTACATGAATTAGAATTGTAAAGTGGCAGGTCCTCGGCAAGCGTCTCATGTTGCAGTGCCGGGGGAAACATGAAAAAATGCCTCTTCGCGATTTTGTGGCGAAGACAGTACGGGGTCACCCGGTCATCGGCAGAAACTGAGCGGTGGGCTGGCGTCGCCCGGCAGGCGGCTCGGAACGGAACAATGTTGCTAACTTACTTTTTGGAATGGAGTGGCTATGACGAATCGTGATCTCGAAATCGCGAAGATCCAAAAGGACTGGGACGAGAACCCGCGCTGGGGGGGCGTGAAGCGTGGTTACAGCGCCGCGGAGGTCTACCGCCTGCGCGGCAGCCAGCCGATCGAGTACACGCTCGCGCGCCGCGGCGCCGAGAAGCTCTGGGAGCGCATGAACCGCCTGGATTTCGTCAATGCCCTCGGCGCGCTGAGCGGCAATCAGGCCATGCAGCAGGTGAAGGCCGGTCTGCAGGCCATCTACCTGTCGGGCTGGCAGGTCGCGGCTGACGCCAACGACAGCATGTCGATGTATCCCGACCAGTCGCTGTACTCGGTGACCAGCGTGCCCACGGTGGTTCGCCGCATCAACAACACCTTCCGCCGCGCTGACCAGATCCAGCACATGGAAGGCAAGGGCGACGTCGACTACTTCTCGCCGATCGTGGCCGATGCCGAAGCCGGCTTCGGTGGCGTGCTGAACGCGCACGAGCTGATGAAAGCCATGATCGAGGCCGGCGCCGCCGGCGTGCACCTCGAGGACCAGCTGGCCTCCGCGAAGAAGTGCGGCCACATGGGTGGCAAGGTGCTGGTGCCCACGCAGGAAGCGGTGCAGAAGCTAATTGCCGCGCGTCTGGCCGCAGACATCATGGGCGTGCCGACCGTCCTGCTGGCCCGCACCGACGCGGAAGCCGCCAACCTGCTCACCTCGGACGTGGACGAGAACGACAAGCCCTTCCTGACGGGCGAGCGCACGGCCGAAGGCTTCTACCGCGTGAGGAACGGCTTCGAGCAGGCGCTGTCGCGCGGCCTCGCCTATGCCGAGTACGCCGACCTGGTGTGGTGCGAGACGGGCACGCCGGATCTCGAGTTCGCCAGGAAGTTCGCCGAGGGCATCCACAAGAAACTCCCGGGCAAGATGCTCGCCTACAACTGCTCGCCGTCGTTCAACTGGAAGCGCAACCTCGACGACGCGAAGATCATGAAATTCCAGCACGAGCTGGGCGCCATGGGCTACAAGTTCCAGTTCATCACGCTGGCGGGGTTCCATTCGCTGAACTACTCGATGTTCGAGCTGGCCTACGGCTACGCGCGCGAGAACATGACGGCCTTCGTCGAGCTGCAGGAGAAGGAATTCGCCGCGGCCAACAAGGGCTTCACCGCCGTGAAGCACCAGCGCGAAGTCGGCACCAGCTACTTCGACGAGCTGAACACCGTGATCTCCGGAGGCACGGCCTCGACGGGCGCGCTGCATGGCTCGACCGAGAACGAGCAGTTCTTCGACGGCAAGAAGACCAAGGCTGCCTGATAGCCGCGGAAAGCTGAACAACCGCGCCCGTGGGCGCGGTTTTTTTTCGCCTGCAGGCTTGCCGGAGGCGCTGCGTGTCGGCGATGGGCCGCCAGCCGGGTGCTGCTAGCGGCGATGCGCACGGCGTGCCGGGCTGCTGCGTCGCACAACGCATGCGCTACGCGCGCCCGGCGACACGCCGTCGGGCCGGCGCTCGGTTGTGCCCAAGGCGCCAAGCCTGTAAGTTCAGTGAAAGCATCGCGCACAATACTGTCGCGCAGCATCGCATTCACATTCATCAGGGGAGGATCGGCAAGATGTCCGCCACCATTACATCGGTCCTGCAGGAGGACCGCCTGTTTCCGCCGTCGCCCGAGTTCGTCAAGCAGGCGAACATTTCCGGCATGGCCGCCTACAAGGCGCTGTGCGACGAGGCCGAGCGCGACTTCGAGGGCTTCTGGGCGCGACTGGCGCGCGAACACGTCTACTGGAGGAAGCCGTTCACCAAGGCGCTGGATGAGTCCAACGCGCCGTTCTTCCGGTGGTTCCATGACGGCCAGACCAATGCCTCCTACAACTGCCTCGACAGGCACCTCGCCACGCAGCCGGACAAGACGGCGCTGATCTTCGAGGCCGACGACGGCAAGGTCGCCCGGGTTTCGTACCGCGAGCTCTACCACCGCGTCTGCCGCCTGGCCAATGCACTCAAGGCCAACGGCATCCGCAAGGGCGACCGCGTCATCATCTACATGCCGATGTCGGTGGAGGCGGTAGTGGCGATGCAGGCCTGCGCGCGAATCGCGGCGACGCACTCGGTGGTGTTCGGGGGCTTTTCCGCCAAGAGCATCCACGAGCGCATCATCGATGCCGGCACCGTCGCCGTCATCACCGCCGATGGCCAGATGCGCGGTGGCAAGGAAATCCCG
>VGIE01000239.1 GCA_016867955.1 Betaproteobacteria bacterium | reverse complement strand
GTGGGAAGGGCCTTGGCGGCTTGCGTGAGCTTTATGCTCCCGCCGGCGCGCTGCTCAACTCTTTCGTTGAGGCGCTCGCTCGCCGCGACGCCACCATCCCAGATGCTTTCGATCGATACGCCCAGTACAAGATGGTCCGGAACGCAGGTCATGGCCTGGTCGACTGCGTCGTCGAGCCCGACATTCATCTGGCGGACGATCTCGACGAAATCGGTATCCTTCGACCAAGGTGGATTCTTGACCGCCATCCTGAATATATGGTTGGTGACGCCGGCGGGACGCATGGCGTCGTACTCCGGTTGCACCACTGTGTTGGCAGACGGGGTAATGACCCCAAACTTCATTCGCCATCCCAAGGTGTCTGTCATTGCATTGCCGATCGTAGAGAAGAAGAGCGCCTGGTATTGGCGCGATGGCCTCGCCGGGGCGCCAGCGCCAATGCGCCGCTCCATGCACCCGTACACATCATTGTGTGCAGGCGCATGGTGCAGTCTGCTTCCGCGATTGCTGTGGATCGCCTACTTGGCTACGCGCTTGCTGAAGAACTCCACCCTCCCCTTGGCAACCCGCTCGACCTCCGCTGCAACCAGCGCGGATGTGGCGTACTTGCGCCGCCCGTCCAGTCCGTTCTTGGCGAACTCCGCCAGCAGTTCGGGGTCGCGCAGGGCCGCGTCGAACGCCGCTTCGAGGTAGCGTTTGCGCGCAGCAGGAACGTTCTTCGGGACCGCGGCGTAGCGGAACGGCGACCAGTTGATCTTGTTGGTGCCCAGCGCTTCGTTGAAAGTTGGCACGTTGGCCAGCGCGGGCATGCGCTCGTCGCCAGCAACAGCAAGGATCTTGAGCTTTCCTGCTTCCAGATGGCCGCGGTATTCGGCAAGGAAGTTGCCCGACACGTCGATGTGCCCGCCGAGAAGCGCAGCTAGCGCTGGTGATCCGCCTTGGAAGGGCACCTTGATCGTCCTGACGCCGCCCTCGGTTTCGACCTGCTCGGCAAGGTACTCCAACATGGTGTTGGTGACAGAAGCAACCCTGATCGTCCCGGGCTTTGCCTTCATTTCCGCGATGACTTCGGACATCGTCTTGTTCTTCAGATTGCCTTCGGTCGAGACGATCCAGGTCGTTGAATCGGTGTTGACGAAGGCCACCGGTTCGAGGTCACCATGTTGCCACGTCGACTTGCCTTCCTGGAGCCGCACGCCGTCGAGGACGGTATTTGCCTCCACGATGCCCACGGTGTAGCCATCTGGCTTGGCCTGCGTCGCGAGATAGGTATGGCCGACCACGCCGGCGCCGCCCACACGGTTGACATTGATGACGCGCTGACCGCTGTACTTCTCGAAGTACTTGCCGACCAGGCGGGCAGTGTTGTCCATGCCGCCGCCGGCTGGAAACATGACCACGAACTCTATGGGTTGGGTCGGAAAGTCGGCAGGTTTCAGTTTCGCCAGGTTAGCGCGAACTTGATCGACGTTCTGGGCGGAAGCGGATCCTCCCGCCAGTGCCAACAACATCGCGAATCCTGCTATGCATTTCCTCATGACGCCTCCTTTGTGGGTGGTGGTGCTGCATTGACGCTTCTTGCAGATCGAATCCGCCCGTAGGCGAAGTAGATGAGCAGCCCCGCCGAGACTAGCATGATAGTCGCCGAGATGGGGCTCTTGAAGAAGATGACCGGGCTGCCGGATGACAGCACGAGCGACTGCCGCAGCGACTGCTCGAGCAGCGGACCGAGCACGTAGGCGAGGATCAACGGGGCCAGTTCGTATTCCAGCTTGCGCAGGATGTATCCGATCACCCCAAAGCCGATCATCACCCATACGTCGAACAGGTTGTTGTTGACGGAGTACGTGCCGATCACCGAGAGGAGGAGGATCACCGGGAACAGCACCTTGTAGGGAATGCGCAGGAGCTGGATCCACAGGCCGATCAGTGGCAGATTGAGGAGCAGCAGCATGACGTTGCCGATGTACAGGCTGGCGATGACGCCCCAGAACAGGTCGGGTTTCTGCGTCATCAGCATTGGCCCCGGCTGCACGCCCTGGATGATCAGGGCGCCCAGCAACAGCGCCATGATGCCGTTGCTGGGAAGCCCAAGGGACAGCAAGGGGATCATGCTGCCAGACACGGCCGCATTGTTGGCGGCTTCGGGGCCGGCGACGCCCTCTATCGCTCCCTGGCCGAAGCGTTCCGGCGTGCGCGATAGGCGCCGCTCGGCCGCATAGGAAAGGAATGACGCGGTGACCGGTCCGCCCCCCGGAAGTACGCCAAGGATGAACCCCAGGCCGCTGCCACGAAGGATCGGCGCCCAGGAGTCGCGCCAGTCCTGCAGGGACGGCAGCAGCCTGCCGATCTTCTTGCTCACTATCTCGCTGCGGGCGATCTTCTCGACATTGAGCATGACTTCGGAGACGCCAAAGAGGCCCATCACGATCGCGACAAGGTCGAACCCACCAATGAGGTTCTGCGACCCGAACGTGTAACGCAGTGCGCCGCTGACGTGGTCGGTGCCGATCGTTGCGAGAAAGATGCCGGCGGCGATCATGATCAGCGCCTTGGGCGCGGGGCCGTTGACCATGAAGATGGTTGTCACGAAGCCCAGCACCATCAGGCTGGTGTATTCCACTGGGCCGAATTTCAAGGCAAGCGCCGCCAGTCCGGGGGACATGATCGTCAGAATCAGGTTGGCGAGCGTTCCGGCGATGAACGAAGCAAGTGCCGCCATGCCGAGGGCGGGACCGGCGCGCCCCTGCTTTGCCATGGCGTGGCCATCGAGGCAGGTGACCACCGAAGCCGCCTCTCCGGGAATGTTGACGAGAATCGACGTGGTCGAACCGCCATACATGGATCCGTAGAATATTGCGGAGAGCATGACAAGCGACTCGACTGGCGAGAGCTTGAAGGTGAGTGGTAGCAGCAGCGACAGCGCCGCCAGCGGGCCCAATCCCGGTAGCACGCCGACCAGCGTTCCGATCAGGCTACCGAGGAGGCAGTAGAGAAGATTGGTCGGTGTCAGGACGACTGCGAACCCTGATGGGAGATTGTTGAAGAGTTCCATGATCAGGTACCCAGCGCCAGGCGCGGCAATTGAATACCAAACGCGTACACGAAGATGGCCGTCAGCGTGCCGCTTGCCAGAGAAGAGACCAGGAGGCTCCAGTGCCAGCGCTCTAGGTACACGACGCGCACGAGAAACAGCGTGATCAGGAAAGCCGTTACAAGGAATCCAAGCACGGGCATGAGCCAGGCCATGGCAACCAGGCCGAAGACCACGGCAAACGGACGAAGGGCCCTATTAGGCGTTGGCCAGAGATCCTTGAGTTGCAGATTGGCGCGTGGCGACCAGAGGAGCATCGAAAGGCCGCAGGAGGCAATGATTATCCCGGTCAGCAACGGGAGAAAGCCGGTGCTGGGCCCCGAAGCATCCCACAGCGTCAGTTTCGTTGCGAGGACAGATATCCATATGCCAAGCAACACCCATGCGATGTTGATGCCGAGCGCCAGCCCGCGCCTGCCACCGCCGCTTTTCCCTGAAGATTGCACGGGGGCGATGATAGCTGCCTTCATGTTTCCAGGTCTACGAGAAACGTCGGCAGTCCCGATCAGGAAAAATGTACACGATTGCCTTGACGGGCGCTCGAGTCCGCTGTTGCCGCGCCGTTGCGTAATGGTCCCGGCGATCGCTGACAAGCGAATTGGCGTATAAGTGCGCTTTGGGGGGCGGTGCGGTCTCGGCATGGTCAGCTGGCAGTCTGCTTCGGGGAGCGGGGTCGTGGTTTCGAACGAGACCTGGAGTGAGTCCTGCATCGGGGATCGCCAGTTGCATGGCAGGGAACCGTTGGCTCGGTATATAAGGCAGGGACGCATTACGGAATTGGGGGATACCCCTCTTGATTCCCCTGCTCCAATGCGCGAAATGCCGGTTGTATCGGGCGCGCTGTGCAGGGGGTGATATTCAAACCGGAGAAGGAGGATGGAGATGGGCATGAATTGCAGGGCAGTCGTTCGCCTGGCCACGCTGGCGGTGTTGCTTGGCGGGACAGTGGCGTCGCCATTGGTAGTGCAGGCGCAGACGTATCCCAGCCGGCCGATCACGGTCATCATCAACAGTCCGGCAGGCTCGCTCATGGAGGGTACCTTCCGCACCGTGATGGCCGAGGCATCGAAGTTGCTGGGCCAGCCGCTGCTGGTGGAGAACCGCGGCGGCGCAAACGGGCGTCTGGGCGTGATGGCGGTGAAGTCGGCGCCGCCGGACGGGCACACCCTCACCATCGCCAACGATGCAATCATCATTACGCAGCCGGTGGCCGATCCCTCGTTCCAGATGGAGCTGGGCCGGGACTATCAGGCGATTGCCTTCCTTGGCGAGTTCCCGCTGGTGCTGGCGGCCCGGCCCGGCGTACCGTTCAAGGACCTGAAGGGGCTGGTGACCTATGCCAAGGCCAATCCCGGCAAGCTCAACTGGGCAGTGACGCCGGGCAACCTG